>CAIVYW010000372.1 GCA_903910205.1 uncultured Methylococcaceae bacterium
AAAAGAATAAAATTAATTACTTACAACCTGACACTGATACTCCTCCCCTGTGTGCTATATCCCGGCAATCCATGCCGGAATCCAGAGTGGGTGTTTTTCAGGTACTTATAAGACTTGTATTTATCGTTTTTTTTATAGCTACCCACTACGATTCAAATAAAGCGGAATTAATAGATGATTGTTTTGAGCTTAATACCAGCTAAGACCAATACATCATTGACAAAGATAATTATATCCTAAAAAGAAACAATCCATTCATTGTTATGCGTATTGTGCTTAATAAATATCCATCTATAATAAGATCCAAGCACTACAGCAATACGTCACTTAAAGCAACCAACAAGCCCTGAAAGCTTTACCTTAAGCAGACGTTATATCTAAATCAACACACTTTGTTGGTTTATTTTGTTGCTGGCATCTGGAACGTTATTTCCAGTGAATTTATTATTTTTACCGTTTACAGCCACATCGTAATACGTGCAAACCTGAACAGCTCAGCGCTACAAAGTTAACTACCTCCTGGTGTTATGCCTCCAAGCAGTTTCTCCTCATAATGTTCTGCTTGAACTTTTACCTCCCTGTACGTCAGTGTACTGGGAGGTTTTTTTTTGCTTAAAATAACGACTACCAACTTAAGACGAAAGGCTCAGGACGAAAGATTAAGGCTATTAGGCTAGCAAATTAAGACATGACAGGTTTAACCTCTGAACTGAAACTATCCTGTCTTAAGTTGGTAGCCGCCTGCTTCCATAGTACATCATTAATTTCACATTGTGGCACAAAGCCCGATACTGCTTGCATTAATACCTGTCTAATCTGCTCAAAATCATCTTCTAAACTAGCCTGCTCTAATGTCTGTAACATTGGCTCTAATTCAGACCAAGCAATGACCTGCTCTTGTGCGCGCATAATTTGTTTATGACTGGTTTCTGAAACATTGTCGCCAATCAACAGCTCTTCATAGAGCTTTTCTCCCGGCCTCAATCCAGTATAAGTAATTTCTATTTCACCCGCAGGATGTGCTTCATCTTTTATTTGTAAGCCACTTAAATGAATCATGCGCTTGGCCAAATCGACTATGCGTATGGGCTCACCCATATCTAAGACCAAGACATCGCCGCCCTGACCTAAAGCACCGGCCTGAATAACCAACTGCGAGGCTTCGGGAATGGTCATAAAATAACGAATAATCCGTTCATCGGTAACCGTCACCGGACCACCTCTGGCTATCTGTTCTTTAAATAAAGGCACAACAGAACCCGATGAACCTAACACATTACCAAAACGAACCATGGTAAAACGAGTCTGATGTGTACTACCAAAGCCTGCAC
Source organism: uncultured Methylococcaceae bacterium (assembly GCA_903910205.1). Lineage (GTDB taxonomy): Bacteria > Pseudomonadota > Gammaproteobacteria > Methylococcales > Methylomonadaceae > Methylobacter_C. Next base: position 1,332 of record CAIVYW010000372.1, read on the forward strand.
TCAAAGCTTGCAAAATTAACTCTGCAAAACGCTTAGTGGCGCCCATGGTATTCGTTGGCCTAACTGCCTTATCGGTTGAAATTAATACCAACAATTCAACATTGGCTTTAATAGCTGCTTGTGCGGTATATAAAGTACCGAAGATATTATTCCTGACTGCCTCACCCGGATTTTTTTCTACCATAGGCACATGCTTATAGGCCGCTGCATGATAGAGCGTTTGCACCTTAAAAACAGAACAGACATTGTCTATGCGCCTAGCGTCAGCAACCGAACCCAGCACGGTAATAATTTCGATAGCCACCCTTTGAGGCTTACGGCTTAATAAATGCTGCAAGTCTTTTTCTATGGCATACAGGGCAAACTCACTCAGCTCAAAAAGTATCAAAGTACGTGGCTGTAACTGAATAATTTGCCGGCATAACTCCGAGCCTATAGAGCCCCCTGCCCCAGTAACCATGACTATCTTTTCAGTAATGGCGGCTGCCAATAAAGACTGATCTGGAGCAACGGGATGGCGTCCTAAAAGATCAGCAATATCAACTTCCTGCAAGGCATCAACGGTAATCTTACCTTGAGCAATATCAGACAAGCCAGGCATAGACATGACATGCAGCGCGTAGGGCTCTAACAAGCGAATTAACTCACTAATATGCGAACGCTTAGCCGAAGGCATGGCCAGCAACACATCGGTAATCTGATGACGCTCTATTAAATAACTTAAGGCACTAAAGGGATAAATACGTAAACCATTCACTTTTCTTTTGTGCAATAAGCAATCATCGTCTATAAAAGCAATCGGACGAAATGCTCGCCCATGCCCTAAGGCAGAAGCCAACTGCACACCGGCGCTACCGGCCCCATAAATCAGCACATTTTTTTTACGAACATCACTACTGTCGCGAAGTCCACCTAAGCGAAAATAAGTCTCGCCCAACCACCAACGCGCAAAAAACCGACTACTACCAACCAACAACATCACTAGCAACCAATTTAAGGGCGAAACAGTACGTGGAATGACTTTAATACCTGATTCATACAACACAAACGCAAAAATCAAGGCATATATAGTGGTCGCCTGCATAATGGTCCATAAAGCGCGTATTTCTATATAGCGAATAATGGCTCTATATAAACCTAACTTAACAAAAATAGGCACGGCAATCATTGGCGCTACCGCAAACAAATACCACTCATCGCCTTTAGGTATATATAGCTCGCCCCAGCGTAATGAAAAAGCCGCCCATAAAGCAAACAAGACAAAAAACACATCGGTACTAATTAAAATGAAAGCCTTATTGTGTCTTTTAAGCCCAATAAACCAATAGGCTAAAATAGCTTGCCTCATAAGACTTCCTTTTGGCCGGCGCGAAAAACAATAACCAGTACCATCAAAGGCAGATAAGCCAACAACAATCCTAAACCGGCATTAATCTGCTTTAAACCCACGGCTAAGGCCAAGGGTAATAACCAGACGACATTAATAACAGCCACGGCTAAAGACACCTTTTTATGCGAGCCATAACAACGCGCCGCATATTGATAGGCATGACTACAATGCGCCTCATAGACTTTATCGCCTCTCAATAAACGTCTGAATAAGGTCCATGTCGCATCAGTTATGAAGACCGCTAATAAAATCAGCCAGCTCCATAAAAACGAAGAGTCTAGCCAGGCGGCTTGAATAGACAACAAGCCCAGCACTATACCTAAAAAACCACTGCCAGCATCCCCCATAAAAATCTTGGCGGGTGGAAAATTCCACACTAAAAAGCCACTCACGGTGATCGCCAACAATACCGGCGCTATCCATAAAACACTGACTTCAGTTTGCAAAGCGTACAAAAGCCCAGCACTTAAGCTTACCGTAATCGCCTCAATACTCGCTAGACCATCAATACCATCCATAAAGTTATAAAGATTAAGCAGCCATACCAAATACAGCACGGCTAAAACCTGACCCAAGCCCCCTAACTCTACAGCAACCCCATCAAAACCTGGCACAGCTAAGCTCAGTGGCGGTAAACCACCTAAACAATAAAGCCCCCAACTCGCCGCACTAAAATGTACCAATAAACGCCAGCGTGCGGCTATATGACCATGATCATCTAAAAAACCAGTGATAGCGATAATAGCACCCGCACCCAACAGTGAGCATAGCGTTGCCGAGCTGAGCAAATCTAAAGCAAATAACGAAAGCAAGCCTACTAAAAATACGATAACTATCGCTAAGCCACCGCCTCTAGGGGTAGGCAGTTGATGTGAACTACGCGCATTGGGAATATCTATCAAACTAGCGGCTAAGGCATAACGACGTAGCCAGCCAGTCAATAAGCCCGTTAATAATAAAGCGACTATGAATAAACCGATGACTATTAGCATGCTTGACTATGCCTATAAGCGACTGCGACCTTGTGCAACGCCTCTTGCACCGAGACCGGTGCTTGCCAGCCTAGCAAGTTGCGGGCTTTAGAACTATCAACTTGTAAAGAACCACATAGCCGTTGTGCCATAGCTTGCTTGCCTAATAGCTTTGCGCCCAGCATTAATAAGCGCTCGGGCAATTTTATTAACCTAGCGGGTTTACCGAGTGCTTCCCCCATCGCTATTAACAATTCAGGCGTAGACAAATCCACACCATCAGAGGCTAAAAAAATTTCATTAGCCGCAGCGGGATGGCTAATACAAACCTGTATTAAATCAATTAAATTGTCTAAAGCCAATAAGCTGCGTTGATTATGAATACTGGCTAAGGGCAGAGGAATACCTAAAGTTAGACCGCGCATCATGGCTTTAAAATTAGCCTTAACGCCCGGCCCATAGATTAAGACCGGGCGAATAATCACCACCTCTAAGCCCGTATCTTGGGCTAATTGCTGTAAGGCCAGCTCGGCTTCGTATTTAGACAGCCCATAAGCATCCATAGGAGCCGGTGCTTGCTCTTCACAATAAGGATGATCTAACACCGTGCCTTCGCCATTGACTTTAATCGAGCTAATAAAAATAAAACGTTTGACGCCTGCCTGAACGGCTTGCTTAGCTAGATTTAAAGTGCCCTCGACATTGACTTTACGATAGGCAGATAACGCATCGGCAGCCTTTTCGTTCATGACATGTACACGAGCCGCCAGATGAATCACCACCGCGACATCCACTAACGCCTGTGCCCAAACCGTATCGCCATTAATGTCACCTACTGATAGCATTTCTTGCTCTTCATTAGCTTGAAAACTACCACGAACTGCAGCACGCACTTGATAGCCTAGTTTAACTAATGCCGCTGATAAGGGTAAACCTACAAAACCTTGAGCACCGGTAACAAGTACCATGCCTGACTTTAAGTTAGTTGAATGTGGCAATGCTTTTAACTCACTGTTTATGGATAATACTAGCTTTGCCATAGAGTATAACATATCAAAATAATGGCTAATGCCGTCATCTGGCTTAAGTTGGTAGCCAAAACAGCTAAAGCTGTTTTACTCCACACTTAAAATAGCAGTAAGTTCGGGTTAAGATTCGTTAATAACCCAGCCAATATACCCGTCTATGTTGTATTCCTACCTACGTTCATAAGCTGATCACAAAATCTCAAACCTTGACATCCTCCCCCACCTGAAGGAAGGGGATTCCTA
>CAIVYW010000373.1 GCA_903910205.1 uncultured Methylococcaceae bacterium
ATCGCTATGATTACATCAACTCGGCCGTTGTTGCCCATTTAAGAAATGAGCCAGCGCCATCACTTTTACCGCAAGAAGAATTAACCGTACCTGACAAAATAGCGGCCTAATATTGGCTGGGTAGGTGAACGGTTACTCTTCAGGAGATGCTTTGCCATAACGATAGGGTGTGCCTTGAAGACTAAGGGCAAGATTTATTGTGGGTGATATTGGTGTTGGTGGTGTGTTGGCTTTAATTTCAGGTGTGGTGGCACAACCTGAAACTAAGCTTAAAAGTGCTAGTAACAAAAAAAATATAGTCGTGCTGTTTATCTTAACTATTTTATAGGCAGCGCTTAGAGGCGGCGGTTTTTCAATAGTGACTAAGGTTATGTTCATGCGTTTTAGCTTAACCACTGTTGCTGAAGTTTATCTTTATTTAATGCTAGCCATTGCAGGGCAATAATCGGAATCGCTGATTCGATTTCATTATTTTCTAACATGATATAGGCATCTTTAAAGTCTACGGCTCGTACTAAAATATCTTCATCTTCATGGTCTAAGCCATGTATGCCACCGACTTGAGTGCTATCAACTTTGCCACAAAACAAAGTGATGCGTTCGGATGAGCCGCCTGGAGTGGTATAGAATTCATTAATGACCATTAATTCTTGGATTTCACAGCCCGCTTCTTCCATAGATTCACGGTAGGCGACTTCTAGGGCGGTTTCTCCTTCTTCAATGGCACCTGCAACAATTTCGACTAGCCACGCTCTATCGGGTTGTAAGATAGCGCCCGCCCTAAATTGCTCGATTAATACCACTTGGTCGGTCTGTGGATCATATAGTAAAACGGCTACACAACTACCGCGCACGAATAATTCACGGCTAATTTCTTCGCTCCAGCCACCGGCATAGAGCGTGTGTTTTAAACGATATTTTTCCATACGGAAAAATCCTGGATAAACGATCTCTTTGTCTAAGATTTCAAATTGTTTGATCATGGTTTGCCTTGATAAGATACTTTATAAATAACACCTAGCTTGTCATCACTAATTAATAGGCTGCCGTTAGCTAGCGTTAAAATGTCTACGGGACGTCCCAATACCTCGCCGTCTTTGTTAAGCCAGCCACTGATAAAATCTTGTTCTGAAATGACCTGTTCGTGGTTAAATTTAAGTAAGACCACACGATAACCTTGAGGGTCGGTACGATTCCAAGAACCATGCTGCGCTACAAATAACTGGTTTTTATAGTCTGCGGGAAACTGTTGTCCTTGGTAAAAACGCAGACCTAACGGTGCAATATGGGCTTTAAACTTCCAAGCAGGTGGGCTAAAGTCTTTGCATTTTTTATTAGCACCGAATTCAGGGTCAAGTATATCGCCACCATGACAGTAAGGATAGCCGAAATGCTCACCTTTAGTCGACCAATGATTAAGCTCGTCAGGTGGGCTATCATCGCCTAAATAATCACGACCGTTATCGGTAAAGAATAAGGCTTGAGTATCGGGTTGCCAATCAAAGCCGACAGTATTTCTAATGCCATGAGCAATAATTTCAAATTGACTGCCATCGGCATTAAGACGAACCAAGGAGGCGTAGAGATCTTTATCGGGCTTGCAAATATTACAAGGTGCGCCAACCGCAGTATATAGCTTGTTATCAGGGCCAAAGCGTAGATATTTCCAGCCGTGATGGGTGTCTGTTGGGAATTGATCAAAGACTACCGTAGGTTTAGGTGGGTGACTGAGTTGCTGAGTAATATGCTCAAAGCGAATGATGCGACTAATCTCTGCAACATAAAGTGTATCATCTTTGAAGGCCACGCCATTAGGCATGCTCAGGTTTTCAGCAATAAGGTAGCGTTGTTCGGCGATACCGTCATGATCATGGTCTTGTAAGGCGTAAACTTTACCTTCGCGTCCGCTGCCGACAAAAACAACGCCATTATCGCCTAAGGCTAAGCTGCGGGCATTGGGCACATTGTCAGCATAAATTGATATGCTAAAGCCGACGGGTAGATGCAGTTGCTTTAACACCTCCTGAGCTGTGCTGGCGTTTGCAAGGCTTAAATTAGCAACAAAAAAAAGTGCAGAAAGTAACGTGGTTTTAAAAAAAATCATGATGATGACCTTTGAAGTAAACTTTTCCTTATATTATCATTCTTATGCGGGTTGGAATGTGTTATTTAATCCCCATAACAGAATGAACTTACACTTAACTGAGGTTATCATCATGATGCGACTATTTCTTTTTCTAGCGACCAATGTTGCCATCATGGCCGCTATCAGTATTATCTTTAATGTTTTGGGGCTAGGTGGTGTTTTAGATGCCCAAGGCGTTGATCTCAATCTTAATGCGTTATTAGTGGTGTCAGCCGTAATCGGCATGACAGGGTCTGTTATTTCCTTGGCAATGTCTAAATGGTCGGCCAAACAATCGATGGGCGTACAGCTTATTACGTCAGCACAAAATCAAACAGAACGTTGGTTGCTAGATACCGTGGCAAAACAAGCGAGGTTGGCGGGTATTGGTATGCCTGAAGTGGGTCTATTTGATACTCCAGAATCGAATGCCTTTGCCACTGGCATGAATAAAAATAGTGCCTTAGTCGCGGTTAGCACGGGTTTACTACAAAATATGAATGCCGATGAAGTCGAGGCGGTTATCGGTCATGAAATAACGCACATAGCCAACGGTGATATGGTCACTATGGCGCTAATGCAGGGTGTGGTAAATACCTTTGTCTACTTTTTTGCGACCATTATCGGTCATGTGGTTGATCGAGTTATTTTGCAAAATGAACGAGGGCAGGGCATAGGCTATTATATTACCCAAATGGCCGCACAGATTGTTTTAGGCTTTTTGGCCTCGATGTTAGTCATGTGGTTTTCTCGTTATAGAGAGTTTAGGGCGGATGCCGGTGGTGCAAAATTAGCCGGGCGTGACAAAATGATAGGCGCGCTGCGTGCATTGCAACGTGGACAAGAAGAGCAAGATTTACCCGGACATCTAGCGGCTTTTGGTATTAATGGCGGAGGTATGGGGGGCTTATTTATGAGTCATCCGCCTTTAGAAGAGCGTATTGCTGCTTTACAAAACCAACGCTAATCCTCATCTTAATGTAGAGGCGCAATTAATAGCGTCTCTACATTATTAAATTTTAAGTACTTCGCGTAAAATCACTCTATTAAAGAGTCAATCATTATCTTAAGAGATGCCATGAACAAATATTTATTGTTAGTCCTTTGTTTGACTACTCGCTTAGCTTATGCCGATGCTGCTAAAAATGAATGGCAAAATACCAGTTTATCAGATGCTATCATCGAAAAAATTCAAGCAGCTAAGTATGATTATAAAAAATGTGTCAGCGATGAAATGCAAAAGTCAGGGTATCAGCAAATAGATACTCGTAATGCCACCGATGCCATTATGAAACAATGTGAAACTATTTTGGCTAAGATGCGTGAGGTGTATACCAAGGCAGAGGTGCCTGACGTTATTGCTGATCGGCATTTAAAACAAATGCGCATGCAAACCACTCGTGAAGTATTACAAGGTATGATGTTTTCTGCAGCTTCGCGTAAGACCCCCGGTCAGTAACACTACAAACAAAACAATAATAATAAACGAGCCTTTCTATGACTATGACTTATGCAATTGATTTATCCTTAAAACCAACTACTTTTGATTTATGGCATGTTTGTCTTGCTGGCACGGTTGTGTTATTAGCCGTAATGCTGATTAGCTTACTGTTAGTCATGGTCATTAGCATGAGGCGCTGTAAACATAAATCGGTAGTGTCGATATCTACACCCGCTGCAATAACACCTGAACCCGTGGTGAAAATTGTCGAGAAAATTATTGAAGTTGAAAAGTTAGTTCATGCGCCAGCGCCAGAACCGGTTATCTTAAAAGAAGCGACACCTGATGCGGCCTTGCAATTATTAAGCTTATTGCAAAAAGAAGCGCGCTTTATCGATTTTATAAAAGAAGATGTGACGAGTTACAGTGATTCTGATATTGGTATTGCTGCGCGTGTCGTTCATGAAGGTTGTAATAAAGCGCTTAACGAACACTTTACCTTAGCGGCTATTCGTAATGAGCAAGAAGGCAGTAAGGTTACTTTGGCTCAGGGCTTTGATGCTGGAGCGGTGCGTTTAACAGGTAACATTACTGGTGCTGCGCCTTTTACGGGTACCTTAATACACAAAGGCTGGCAGGTTACTAATATCCGACTACCTAAACTTACTCAAGGGCATGATGCGACTATTCTAGCGGCTGCTGAGGTTGAACTATGAGTTTGTTTGATCACATAAAAAAAAAGCCAGATAGTTTAGAGCCATCTATCGTAGCTGATAATGCCATTAATACAAACCTAGACGTTGTAGCAAGCTCAGGAAATCATCAAGCGGAAGAAAAGAGGGCTCAGTCTTTCGCTAATCCTAGCAATACCTTAACACAGACAGATCAAGATCTTACCTTGGTCACTGCTGATGTTAAACATTATTCAGTGGGTATCGATTTAGGAACCACGCATTGTGTTTTATCTTATGTAGATATTACTGATGTCGACGACGGTGAATATGTTCAGCAAGTACTGGCTATAGCTCAGTTAAGCTCTCCGGGTGTTGTTGAAGAAAGTTACCAGTTACCGTCTTTTTTGTATCAAGCCCATGAATCAGAACTTGCGGCAGGCTCAACGTCATTGCCTTGGAGTGCAAAGCCAGAGTATTTGGTCGGTGAAATAGCGCGTAATCTGGGTAGTAAAGCGCCGATACGCTTAGTGTCTAGTGCAAAAAGCTGGTTATGTCATGCCGATGTCGATTGTAAAGCACCGATATTGCCACCCGATGCCCCTGAAGAAGTTGAGCGTGTATCACCCTTTCAGGCGACGACGGCTTATCTACAGCATCTATCTGATGCCTGGCAAAATCAATTTCCTAATGCGCCCTTAGCACTGCAAGATTTGGTGATTACTGTTCCTGCCTCTTTTGATCCAGCGGCACGAGAACTCACTGTAGAGTCTGCCCGTGCCGTGGGGCTTGCACAAGCTATATTATTGGAAGAGCCTCAAGCGGCTTTATATAGCTGGATAGAAAAAAGCCAAGGTGACTGGCGCAACCAAGCCCGCTGCGGAGATATTATTTTAGTCGTCGATATCGGGGGGGGGACGACGGATTTATCATTAATTGCCGTCACTGAAGATAACGGTAATTTAGAGTTTACGCGGGTTGCAGTAGGGGATCATATTTTACTGGGTGGTGACAATATGGATTTGGCTTTAGCTTATACGGTTAAAGCTAAGCTGGAAAAAGAGGGTAAACGTTTAGAGCCTTGGCAAGTGCAAGCCTTAACGCAAAGTTGTCGTGAAGCTAAAGAAAAAATATTAACGACACAGAACCTTGATAGTATGCCTATAGTCGTGGCAAATCGGGGTTCTTCATTATTATCGGGTAATTTGCGTACCGAGTTAACGCGAGATGAAGTCAATAATGTCTTGGTTGAAGGTTTTCTACCTAAAGTAGCGGCTAGTGATAGACCAATCAACCGTACCCGTACTGGATTAAGAACGGCGGGATTACCTTATGCACAAGATGCAGCGATCACTCGTCATTTGGCGGCATTTTTAGCGAAACAGCAAAATGCCACCGATGATCTTAATGACATTGCTTTACCAGCACATGCCAGTTTCCTACATCCTACAGCGGTATTATTTAATGGCGGCGTATTAAAAGCCGAGGTATTAGCTGAGCGATTAATGACGGTATTAAATACGTGGTTGATAGCCGAGCAAGCACCGGTAGCGAGATTATTAGCCGGCGCTGACTTAGATTTAGCGGTTGCCAGAGGCGCAGCTTATTATGGCTATGTACGCAAAGGTAAAGGCGTTCGAATTAAAGGCGGTACGGCAGCCGCTTATTACGTAGGTATAGAAAGTGCAAGACCTGCTGTTCCTGGCTTACCACCCGAAATTGAAGCCCTATGTATTGCACCCTTTGGTATGGAAGAAGGTACTAGCGAAGAACTGCCAGATGATGAATTTGGTTTAGTCATCGGTGAACCCGTTAGATTTCGCTTCTTTGCCTCGACTATTCGGCGTGAAGATACTGTGGGTACACGTTTAAATTATTGGTTGGATGACGAGTTATCTGAGCTTGCCGAGGTTGAAATTACTTTACCCGTAGAAGGTCGTAGACCCGGTGAAGTCGTACCTGTACATCTTTGTGCTGCGGTCACCGAAGTTGGTACACTGGAATTACAAGCAGTGTCACAAAAAGATAGTGGACGCTGGAAAATAGAATTTGATGTTCGTGCTGGTGAGTAAAGAATATATCACGGCCTACAGGTAAGCGAAAACAGCATAAAGTTTGGAGTGCCAATGCTGGTCGGGGTTTGTAACCCCCGATCGAAACGTTTGGAGGGTTCAAGAGCTTTCGAAACGTGAGTGACGGTGTTATAACCCTGTCACGCTTCAGAAGAAAAGCTCGTAGGCCGGAAAGCTTATGCATTCGGCACAATCGGTGGATGCGCGTTGCTTATCCCCCCTACATAACTAAATTGAATTTAAACATAACTGATCTATGACAGCAAAAAATAGCACTAAAGAAAGTAGCCAAGCGCAGTTACTTAAATTAAAAAACTACATTAATCAGGAAATTATTGGTCAGGATGTTCTGGTTGAAAGAATGCTGATTGGTTTATTGGCGGATGGTCATATTTTGGTGGAAGGAGCTCCTGGCCTTGCCAAAACTAGAGCGATTAATGTCTTAAGTAAAGGCATTCAAGGTGATTTTCATCGGGTACAATTTACCCCCGATTTATTACCCGCTGATTTAACAGGCACTGAAATTTATCGTCCCCAACAAGGTACCTTTGAATTTCAAAAAGGCCCATTATTTCATAACTTGATTTTAGCGGATGAAATCAACCGCTCACCTGAAAAAGTGCAGGCGGCATTGTTGGAAGCGATGGCAGAGCGACAAATTACCGTCGGTCAGGCTACTTATCCCTTGCCGCAATTGTTTATGGTCATGGCTACGCAAAATCCTATTGAACAGGAAGGCACTTATCCGTTACCAGAAGCGCAGTTAGATCGATTTTTATTGCATGTAAAAGTCGATTACCCCAAGGCCGAACATGAAAAAAGCATCTTACATTTGGCGCGCAGAGAGGCGCGTTCAGAATCGTCAATAAAGCTAGACAAATTTGAAGCCATTAGTCAAAGCACTCTGTTTGAAGCGCGTAATCAAGTGCTAGATATCTACATGGCCGAAAGCCTAGAAGATTATTTGTTGCAAATAATATTGGCAACCCGTAATCCTGCGGCTTATGGTTCAGATTTAGCGTCTTGGCTGCAATATGGCGCAAGTCCTAGAGCCAGCATTGCCTTAGATCGTTGTTCCAGAGCCAAAGCGTGGTTGTCGCAGCGGGATTTTGTCGGCCCAGAAGATATACAGGATATGGCTTATGATGTCTTACGACATCGATTAATTTTATCTTATGAGGCAGAAGCCGAAGGTATTACTACCGATCACTTTATTAAAGAACTGATTGCTAGGATCGCTGTACCTTGATGTTAGCGAGTAAAGTGGTTGATCCTGTTAAAGACCTGGTTTCGGTATCGTTAAAAACCTTGATTGATTTGGCGAAACCTGCCAGTCGCTTGGATTTACAGCACAGTAAAAATCGAGCTCAACAAAGTGGTGCTTATGTATCGCGCTTTAAAGGCCGTGGCATGGAGTTTGATGAAGCCAGATTGTATCAGCCGGGTGATGATATCCGCAGTATAGACTGGCGTGTTACCGCGCGTACCGGTAAAACCTATACCAAAGTCTTTAGAGAGGAACGTGAACGGCCAGTGTTTATTTCTGTAGACGATCGCTTGACTATGCACTTTGCAACACGCGGTGTCTTTAAATCCGTATTAGCAGCGAAATTAGCAGGATTATTAGCTTGGGCGGCTGAGCATCATGGCGACAGAATAGGGGGACAATTATTTTCTGAACAGGACTGCTATGAATTAAAACCACAAAACGGTAGGCATGCGGTATTGCGTTTTTTAAATGCTTTGGTTAAGCCTAAAAAAGCCACAGATAAGCATTTTGGCTTATCTGTGGTATTGGCAAGATTAAACCAACATGCACGCCCCGGTAGTTTGGTTTATATCGTTAGTGATTTTCGTGGTATCAATGACGAATCTGAAACCTATATTGCTAAGCTGGCTAAACATTGCGAGGTCGTGCTGATATTTATTTATGATCCCTTAGAAAGCAGTTTACCGATTAAAGGTCGTTTTAGATTCACCGATGAATTCAACGATGTAGTGGTTGATGCGGGAAATCAAAAGGGGCTATCTGAGTATCATCAGCGATTTACTGAGCGTCAACAGCGTGTAGAATGTTTAGCTAAAAAAAGAGGTCTAGCGTTCATTCAATGTAGTACGCAGGACGATCCTGTGCACTGTTTAAGATGATGCTTGTTGAGGGCGACCGGCCTTTCCTTATCATGCTGTTGTTAATTAAATAAAAATGCAAGCGACTGAACTTCCTCTTAAAGACATACACTTACCCGACGCTATCAGTTGGTGGCCTCCGGCTATCGGTTGGTGGTTACTGGCCTTGTTGATTCCAACACTGATAGTGTTTTTGTACTGGTTTTATAAACGACTGACTCAGAAAACGGCGTTAAAAACCGCTAAAAAAACCTTGGCAGCGATAAAGCGTAATGTCGAACTGGATAATACTCAAAAACTAAGAGAGCTATCCATGCTATTGCGCCGTGTCGCTGTGAGTCTGACACCTAGAGCAGAAGTAGCCAGCTTAACAGGGCAATCATGGTTAGCCTTTCTTGATAAATCAGTAGCTGGAGCACCATTTTCTGAAGGTAGTGGTCAATTATTAGTGACTGCACCGTATCGTAATACTGCACCTAGCGATCAAGAAATAACCCTACTCATCAGTCTTTGCGAAGACTGGCTTAAAGCTCAAACTAAACCGGCTAAAAACAAATAAACATCATGATTCATTTTGCATGGCCTTGGCTGTTTACACTACTGCCTTTACCTTTATTGATACGCTGGTTACTGCCAGCTCAGCACCCATTAGAACAGGCAGCTTTAAAAGTTCCCTTTTTAGCGGATTTTTCCGTAGGCCAAACATCGGCAAGTTCTCAAGTAAAGCAATGGCCTTTATTATTAGCCGCTATTGCTTGGTTGTTATTAATACTGGCCTGCACAAGGCCGCAATGGCTAGGTGAACCCATAGAACAAGCGGTGAGTGGTCGAGATTTAATGCTGGCTGTGGATTTGTCGGGTAGTATGGAAGAACAAGATTTCATGATCAACAATAAGCCGGTAGATAGATTGACGGCTAGCAAATGGGTAGCCGGTGATTTTATTAATCGCAGGGTAGGCGACCGTATAGGTTTGATACTCTTTGGTAGCCAAGCGTATCTGCAAACACCGTTAACTTTTGACAGAAAAACCGTATTGACCTTACTAAATGAATCGGTGATTGGTCTTGCTGGCGAGAATACAGCGATAGGTGATGCCATCGGTTTAGCGGTTAAACGTCTTAAAAATCAAGCCGCCAATAGCCGAGTTTTGATTTTGATGACAGATGGCGCTAATACCGCAGGTGAAATTTCACCCTTAAAAGCGGCGGAATTAGCAGCTGCTAGTCATCTAAAAATATATACCATAGGCATAGGTGCAGATGAAATGATCGTGCGTAGTTTATTCGGTAACCGTAAAGTAAACCCATCGCGTGACTTAGATGAAAACACCTTAGTTAAAATTGCCGAAAGTACGGGAGGCCGTTATTTTCGAGCTAGAAATGCCGATGAACTCAGCTATATTTATCTGTTATTGGACAAACTTGAGCCGGTAGAAAAAGACAAACAATACTTCAGGCCACGTAGAGAATTGTATCTATGGCCGTTATCACTGGCATTGGGGCTAGTGGCTGTTATTTGTTTATCGCGCTTGAGGTGGTCATGAGTTTTGCTGAGTTTCATTTTATTAGACCGACTTGGTTGCTGGCGATGTTTCCTTATTTAGTCATCATCGTGTTAATGCTGAGAAACAAGCTGAGTCGCGGCAATTGGTCTACGGTGTGTGATGCTCAATTGTTGCCTTACTTATTGCAAGAAAAAGCCAGCCAAAACAAACAGTGGGCACTGACTTCGGGTGCTATCTCTGCCTTTTTGGTTATTATTGCCTTAGCTGGACCTAGTTGGCAGCGTGTACCTTCGCCGGTTTTTAGAAATGAGTCGGCCTTGGTGATTGCCTTGGATTTATCGCGCTCTATGGATGCTGAAGATATTAAACCCAGCCGCCTGATCCGTGCACACTATAAAATCGCCGATATTTTAAAACGGCGCAAAGATGGTCAGACGGCACTGCTGGTTTATTCAGGAGCTGCTTTTACCGTGACGCCATTAACGGATGATACCGAAACTATAGCGAGTCAGTTAACAGCGCTGACTACCGATATTATGCCCAGTGAAGGCAATAATGCCGAGCTTGTGCTAAATAAAGCCGTGGCCTTATTTAAACAGGCCGGTTTGCAAAAAGGCCAGATATTATTAGTGACCGATGGCGTTGATGTTGATAAAACCAAAAGCGCGGTCACAGAACTGGAAAGCTATAGTCTATCAATTTTGGGTGTAGGTACGACTGAGGGAGCGCCCATAGCCGCGCCCGAGGGCGGCTTTTTAAAAGATGAACACGGCTCTATTGTTATTCCTAAATTAAATGCAGCTGATTTGGAAAAATTGGCTCAGCAAGGTAACGGTATTTATCAAACTATTAGTACCGATGATAGTGACATACTCGCTTTGTTATCAGCGCTAGAGCAACCGCTACAACAGCAAGGTAAGGAAAATAAAAATCTATTGCTAGATCAGTGGGAAGATAAAGGACCGTGGCTGTTATTGCTCGTGTTACCGTTGGCTGCTTTGAACTTTAGAAAAGGCTTGTTAACGATAGCCTTTGTATTATTGTTGCCGTTGCCTAAAAACAGTTACGCTGTCGAGTGGCAAGATTTATGGAAAAACAAGGATCAGCAGGCAGCTCAGGCTTATAAAAACAAGCAATTTGATCAGGCTGCGAGCTTATTTGAGAATCCTGATTGGAAGGCGGCGGCGCTATATAAAACTGAGCAACAAGAGTTAGTTGAAATGAAACCGCCAAAAACAGCGACTGGGTTTTATAATCAAGGCAATGTTTTTGCTAAAAATGGTAAATATGAAGAATCTATAAAAGCTTATGATGAAGCCTTGAAAAGAGCTGTTAATAATAAACAACTTATCGATGATGCCAAATATAATAAAGATCTAGTAGAAAAAGCACTAGAAAAACAAAAGCAAGACCAAGACCAAGACCAGAAAAAGCCAGATCAACAAAATCAAGAAGATAAGCAGGATAAACAAGACCAGTCTGATAAGGATGATCAGCAAAAAAAAGAGGGTGAGCCTTCAGACAAAGCCGAACAAAAAAAAGCATCAGAACAAAAGCCAGCGCAGTCCCAAGAAAAGAAATCTCAGCAACAACAAGCAGATGAACAGGGTAAGCCTGATAATAAAGAACCAGAAAAAAAACCGGTAGCCGATAAGGCTCAGCAAGCCGCTGAACCCAAAAAAACTGACGCTAAACAACAATCCAAGCAGACCACTGAAATAGCTCAACCAACGACTGAACAGCAACAAGCCAATGAGCAATGGCTAAATAGAATTCCCGATGATCCAGCAGGCTTGTTAAAACGTAAATTCAAATATCAATACGGACAACAGCGAGGGCAGTGAGTAGTCATCGGATTAAATTTTTCTATCTTGCCGAGATAGTGATGGTGAGCTTGAAGGGGTTAAATTAGAAGCATACCTAGCGGTTAATTGGTTGGTACTTTTTCGCCAGAGATCGACTATAAATTGTGTTGAATGTTTATTATGTCGACCTTGAACGGTATCAAGCAAAAAGCTCACTACGGAAAAATCATCCATTAATCGAACGGATAGATTACGGATAGTAAAATTTTTCTGTTGTTTAATCGTTTGCAACCATTCTGCCTTAGATTGCCAATCACTACCTTGGCCTGACCAAACTTCAAATTCATCGGCTAATAATAGGTAGGGTTGGTTTTCTTTAGCGATGACGGATGTCATCAGGTCTTGTTCCTGCTCTGTGTATGTGGCAACATCGCGCGTTACCATTTGGGGATTTAATCCCAGAGGCATTAGCGCCATGTCTTGGCTTAGAGCAGGGTCTGCTAACAGCAGCAGCATTGTGAAAAGGTAGTTATGTATAGCTTTTTTGCACATGTCTATCACTCCAAATAAGGCATACAAAATTGCCCGAATCATTCGGGCAATTTGTCTGGCTATTATTGCATCAAACTTATGAGCCGGTAACGCAGCCTTTTAACGACCCCGTTGTTAGGTATCCAGTTTGGTTGATTTGAGCGGTATTTGACCACTCGCCTTGAAGTTTCCAATCGAAGCCTCCGATTAACACGGTTCCTGAGGAAAGACCTGTATTTGACGGGCCGAAAGTCCATGCACACTTATCACCATTTTCAGCACCGGTTGAGTCATACCATCCACCCCAAATGCCGCCAATTCCAGGATCGGTTACTGTTTCCATTAATTCATGCGCGCTAACATTCACTAAGGCTGCGAGGCCTTGTGACTGTTGGTAAGCCGATGAGCCGCCTGCAACTAAGCCGGGGTTCTGTGCGTTGGCAGCTCCGGCGACTGGCGCATAAGGACTCGCAGGGTCACACCCAGGGTCATTGTTGAGATTGAAAAAGAAAGCAAATTGAATCTGCGTTCTTCCGCACGTACCCGCGCTGTGATAAGCGCAGTAATTGGCGGTTCCGCGTGGTAAATCAGTATAAACAGGGTAATAGCCATTGGATTTGACATTTGCAGAGCCGACAGCCGTGCATACTTGTGTAAGAACATTACTTGGATTACTACTGCTCACCGATGTTGCCGAATTGACAAATAGAGGCGCTATTGAAGAGTGAATTAAGTTTGTATATTCGCTGACGGTGCTTTTATAGTGTGAGCTATTAAGATTACTATACCAATAACTTAAGCCGATGATTTTGTCGCTGGCAAGTGTTGAGTTTGCCCAAGAGCTACCCCAAAAAATGGGTGTAGTAATGACAGTTGACATCACAGTAACAGGGCTTGTATGAGCAATCATTAAAGAGCTTACCGAGGGTGGGGGATTATGTCTCCGTGACTTGCGTGAGCTATGAGCTTCTTTTGCCCATTGATAGCTAGTGATCGTGGTGTTGGATGTTGGTTCTGGTGCTAGATCTTCCGCTTCATTATGGGCATTATTTTGTTTTTTTTGTTCAGCAAAAGCATTCATTGTGAATGCTTGGGTAATGAGTAGTAGCAATAAGTACTTTTTCATAATGGATCCTTACAAGGGGGGGTATAAAAAGTAACGATATGTATATTTTTAGGTCAGATTATTTAAAATGGAAGTGAGTAATAAAAAAACCATCTCCACACCTCTTATCGACTGATGTTTATTAAACTTTAATTTTTTGGTGGATATTTTGTTTTGGTTAACGGAGACTATAGTATCTAAATTTTAAGTGGCTTTGTATTTATTATATGAATTCGGGTAATTGATTTTTTTAACACAAAGGCGTATTTGATGAAGATAGTGGCATTATATAGTATCAAAGGCGGAGTCGGAAAAACCTCAAGCGCGGTTAATTTGGCATATATTTCTGCCAGCAAAGGTTATCGCACCTTGGTTTGGGATTTGGATCCTCAGGGTGCTAGCAGTTATTATTTTCGTATTAAACCTAAGATTAAAGGCGGAAGCAAAGACCTTATAGCAGGAAAGCGTGATTTGGAAGGCTTGATTAAGGGTACTGATTTCGAAAATCTAGATTTGTTACCTGCTGATTTCTCATTTAGAAATTTAGATCTAGTGTTGGATACTAAGAAGAAACCTACCTCACAAATTAGAAAATTACTTAAACCGTTGGCTGAAGACTACGACTTTATTTTTCTAGATTGTCCACCGAGTATTTCTCTATTATCAGAAGCTGTTTTTGCTGCGACCGATATTTTATTGACACCTATTATTCCAACGACTTTGTCTTTAAGAACGCTAGAGCAACTGAAAGTCTTTATAGCGGAGCATGAACTAGATAATCTTGCTTTGATTCCTTTTTTTTCCATGGCTGACCGACGCAAAAAGCTGCATAAGGATATTATGGAGAGCTTAGTTAAGAGTTATCCTGAAATATTATCAACAGCGATTCCTTATGCCTCTGATATAGAGCGTATGGGGTTAGAGCGTCAGCCTTTAGGTGGTTTTATGAATAAAAGTCGATCTATGGATGCTTATCATGAGTTATGGCAAGAAGTGATGATGCGTGTTGACGCATAGTAATGGTTGATAAGGTCATTGGGAAAGTGAAAATATGATCACTATTATTCAGCGGGTCACTATGGCAAAGGTGACGGTTAATCATCAGGCTATAGCTGAAATTGATGTAGGCATTATGGCTCTGGTTGCTGTAGAGAAAGACGATACAGATAAAGAGGTTGAGCGCTTACTGGAGCGTATAGTAAATTTTAGGATTTTTGCAGATGAGCATGATCGCATGAATTTAAGTTTACAAGATATTCATGGAGGATTGTTGATTGTTCCACAGTTTACTTTAGCAGCAAATACCGAAAAAGGTAATCGCCCTAGCTTTATTTCAGGTGCTGCTCCAGAGCACGCTCAGCAATTATTTAGTTATCTGCAACAAGTGGCGTTAACGGTGTATCCTTCGGTGCAATTTGGGCAGTTTGGTGCCGATATGCAGGTGTCATTAATCAATAATGGCCCAGTTACCTTTACCTTACGAGCATCTAAGTCGCAGCGCTAATCGTAGTCATATTATTATTTAAAGTAGATGTTGGTTATGGAAATAGATCGCCGTATAGATGAAGCATGGATGCGTTATGCTTTTAGATTAGCGCAGCGTGCTGAACAGCAAGGTGAGGTGCCAGTGGGTGCTGTCGTCGTAAAGGATGAACGATGTATTGCTGAAGGTTGGAATGCAGTCATTGATCGTCATGATCCAACCGCGCATGCTGAAATCGTCGCCTTAAGAGCGGCAGGTTTAGCGTTGGAAAACTACCGTTTAGGTGCTGTTACGCTTTATGTGACTTTAGAGCCTTGTGTTATGTGTATGGGCGCTATTAGTCATGGGCGTATTAATAGGCTGGTATTCGGCGCTTATGATACTAAACGAGGCGCGGTTTGTAATGCCTTGAGCCTTGCCGACGCCAGCTTTTTAAATCATCGTATTAGCTGGGTCGGTGGGATTTTAGAGCACGAATGTTCTGAGTTGTTACGTGACTTTTTTAAAGCTAGGCGCTGATTAATCTTCTCGTAAGTGTTTATAGTGGTTAATTAAAGCATTGGTAGAGCAATCATGACTAGTAATGAGTTCATCATTTTTAAGTTCTGCCAAAATGACTCCAGCGAGTACTTTACCTAATTCCACGCCCATTTGATCAAAGGAATTAATATTCCAAATGACACCTTGTACAAAAATTTTATGTTCGTAAAAAGCTAATAATGAACCTAGGTTTTTAGGTGTCATTTTATTAAAGAGAAAAGAGTTTGATGGTTTGTTACCGTCAAATACTTTTGACGCCACTAATAAACTATCAGCTTGTTGCTCTGGGCTTAGTTTCTTTTTGACTTCTTCCTCGGTGAGGCCATTCATTAAGGCTTCAGGTTGAGCTAAAAAGTTTGAAATTAAAATATCATGATGCTCAGGGAGTTTGTAGTTACTGTTGACGGCCGCTAAAAAATCACAAGGTATCAATTTAGTGCCTTGGTGTATTAGTTGAAAAAAAGCATGTTGACCATTAGTGCCAGGTTGTCCCCAAATGATAGGGCCGGTGTTATAGTCGACTTTTTCGCCTTGCAAATTAATGCCTTTGCCATTACTTTCCATGTCGCCTTGTTGAAAGTAGTCGGCAAAGTAACGCATAGATTGATCATAAGGCAATAAAGCATGTGACTCGGCATTAAAGAAATTGTTATACCAGACGCCGAGTAAGGCCATGATGACCGGTATATTATCTTCAAAAGGCGTGTTCAAAAAGTGACAGTCAGCTTCGTAAGCACCCAGTAAAAGTTCTTCAAAGTTATCCATGCCTATATACAAAGCAATAGATAAGCCTACGGCTGACCATAGAGAATAACGACCGCCTACCCAATCCCAAAACTCAAACATATTGTTAGTATCAATACCAAATTCGGCGACATTTTCCGCATGAGTTGAAATGGCCACAAAGTGTTTGGCAACAGCTTTTGAATCTTGTGCTTCAGTCAGAAACCATGTTTTGGCTGATTTTGCATTCATCATGGTTTCTTGAGTATTAAATACTTTGGAGGCAATGATAAAAAGAGTGGTTTCTGGTGAAAGGCATTTTAAAACTTCAACAATATTGATTTGATCAATATTAGAAACATAATGTACTTTTAAAGAGGCAGAACTATAAGGCGTTAACGCCATTGAAACCATTTTTGGGCCTAAGCCTGAACCGCCTATGCCAATATTGACCACGTCGGTGATAGTTTTTCCTGTATATCCCTTCCATTCGCCTGAGCGTACGGATAGACAAAAAGCCCGCATTTTTGTTAATACTCGATTTATGTCAGGCATAACGTCTTGCCCATCAACATAAATGGGCTGATTGGATCGATTGCGCAAAGCAGTATGAAGAACGGCTCTATGTTCGGTGGTATTAATTTTTTCACCGGAAAAGAGTGCCTTAATTTTTTTATCTAGCTCTGCTTGTTTAGCAAGATCTATTAATAATGTCTTGGTTTGCTCTGTTATTCTATTTTTTGAATAATCAAAAAGAATTTCATTAAACTCGATAGAAAACTTGTCGAACCGACTGATGTCTTTTTTGAAAGCATCACGCAGACTATCATTTTTGGTTAGCTCATAATGATTTTGTAAGGCAATCCACGCTTTTGAGGTTGTCAAAGACGACATATTTAATGCTCCGTTTAAATTAATTAGCTTAAGTCTACGAAAAGCAAGACAGGATAGCAATAGCACAATAACTGTATTGCTATTTACGAGTTACCAACTTAAGATAGGATCAGTCATTTTATAGCACCGTCATATCGGCAGGGGTGCCGGTATCTAGCGCTATAGATGGTAGCTTTTCGATAATGCTGCTCAATAATTTAGGCTCAATGCTAAGTCACAGATTCACATCCTTTGTGACTGGATTCCAGCATCCCTGCCGGAATGACGGACTTTGGTGCTCTGGTGAATCATCTTACTGCTCAGTGTCCGGTTTAAAGTTGGTAACTTATTACTGATGATAAACTAAGCATTATTGATCAATTTCTTTATTTAGCCTGAGGGGTATGCTAGAGTTTGCAGTGCTATAGCTCCGATCCATAGCTGTGCACATTATTTTTGGCTAAATCAATCGTAATGGCGCATAAAAACTTTTATATATAATAATAAGTATTTATTGAAACGGGAAGGTATTATGAACACAGCGCAGTTATTAAAGAAGGTTTACCTTGTACTTTTGGGGGTGTTTTTCTCAGCATCAGTATGGGCGCATGGAGGTGCAGCTGGTACCGATACGGATC
>CAIVYW010000374.1 GCA_903910205.1 uncultured Methylococcaceae bacterium
AACGGTTGAGACGGGGTTATAAACCCCGTCTCGCGAGGGTCCACTCGCTGGAGTGCAATAGCTTTAGCTATTGCAATAAAACAGCTGAAGCTGTTTTACTCCAGACCAATGCCGGTCGGGGTTTGTAACCCCGACCGAAACATTTGGATGCACCCAAACGGCGTTATATAACCAAAAGTAGGCCTATTTCTTCGGTGATCTTTCAAAGATAATGGCAATAGCAAACGTTTGAGACGGGTTTATAAGCCCCCGCCTGGCGAGTGTTTTGGTTTAGCTTGATGCGTATGGGTTGCAAACCTCGTCCAGCATGAGTTAATGAGTGAAAAACCTGTCTGCCTATGTAAAATAAAACCAGCATCAACTATTATGGGTCTGGTTTTAGAATGGATCATGCCGCCGCTAGGAGTGGTTCTTCAATAATGATTGCGCAACTATCAGGTAGATAAACAGTGGTTTCAATGCTGCGTTGAGCACTACCTTCGTTGTTATCGGTAAAATTAATTTTAACAAAGCCACCTTCTTTTCTGGCGAAACCTAGTACCGCATCCATGCCCACACCTCGGCCTGAAATATCAGATAATTTGTCTGCAGTGGTAAAGCCGGGCTCGAAAATTAATGCCGCAATTTGTTCATCATCCAGCACATCACTCGTTTGTATCAGACCATTGTTTAGGGCTTTTTCGCGAATTTTATTAAGCGAGAGTCCACAGCCATCATCTTTTATTGTGAGTTTGATATAATTACCCTCGCTATCTAAGAAAATATCAATGCGCCCCTGTACCGGTTTATGGTTTGCTAAACGTATCACCGGCATTTCTATGCCGTGATCTAGGCTGTTTCTAAATAAATGGGTAAAAATATCACTGATAACGCCTAAGCTTTCGACTTTTAAATGTAGCTTACTCTCATGCACTACCACCTCGGGATGTTCTTTACCTAAGCTTTGTGCCATTGCCGGTAACGAGTCAATAATCGGGGCGAATGATTTAGCCAGCGACTCTGTGCCGAGTTGTTTTAAGGTTTTATGGACAAGATTTTTCGCAGCGATTAACTCCAGTATGTCGGAATGGTTCGCTTTTTCTAATAAGGACATGGCTTCGGTGATTTGTTGATGATCGACCATCAGGTACTTCTGGAGATTTTTTTTATGAGCGTGCTTTCTTCTACCTAAGCTGATTTCATTGGTTTTGGCATAGCGATCAATTATGTTGCGTACATTTGCCAAATCATTTAACAGACTCGCTTGATCCCAGCAAAGAGAGGTATTAGGTTTACGTAGTTCATCATAAACCGACTCAGTGATATGGACTTTATCGGTTAAATTCTTAAAACCATAGGTTCTAGCATTGCCTTTAATAGTATGCATGTTTCTAAACATGGTGTTAATAGCATCTATACCCCCCGTTGGATTATCATGAATAATACTTTCAATTTCTAACTTATAAGCGATAGAAGATGCCATGAACTGGTCAAATTTATCTTCAGTGACGCCCAAAATTTCGCCTATGATTTCTAGTTCATATTTTTGTTCTGCCGATTGGGCCGTTAATTTACGCAGCTCAGTTACATCTCTTATACATAACAAAATTTGAGCCACGATATCGTCATCATTAATAACCGGTGCCCATCGTAACTCAAGGATTTTCGTTACCCCGCTAGGCATGACTTTCTCAATTTCAGCCACCAGCAAGTGTTGATTAAATTCAAAGTTCATGGTGTCTTCGCCAATACAGGCATCAGAGACGGCTCTAATTTGCGCAAGCGTATCCGCACCCAAATTAGTGTTGTCAAAAATGAGCTTAATTAAATCAAGGCCGGCAATTTCCTTGGTTTCTAGTATTCTTTCTAGGTAGGCAGAGTATTCCGGTTTAATTTTGTTTTCACTATCAAAGCACAGCAAACCTTGGGGCATATTTTTTAGCATAGTTTGTATGTCATTGATTTTATGCTTGACCAGATCTGCGCTTTCGCCGAGTTTTTCTACCATTAAATTGAATGATTGCGCCATGCTGCCTATTTCATCGCTACTGGAGTCATCTACGCGCAGTGATAAGTCATTGGTATGAGAGATATCAGACATGGTTGCTTCCAGATTAGAAACTCTGCGCAGGATGCTTGCGCCACCAAAAATACAGATCAATATTGCAAAAATAATCAGTAACAGACTGATGGCCATGATGATGAAGGTCAGGCGTTCGTAGTATTGATATTCATTGGTCAGCTCAGTTTCTAAGACCAATAATTGTTGTTGCAGAGTGACTATTTGCTGATTGACATTTGCTCTGCCAGTTATTTTATCTTGTGTTACCCGTATAGCGTTATCCATGTCCTGTTTATAATGTTGCAGTAAGGATGGAATTTCGTTAATGGGTTCAATGGCTTTATCTTCGGGAGCTGATTTTTCTTTTTCTTCGCCAAAGCTCATGATATCAGAGACTTTTTCTTGTTTCATAATGCCTAATAACGGCAATTTTTTTAATTCGCCAGCCACCGTGATTAGCTCTTGTAGAGGCTTATTGATATTATCCGTCGACATTGGGTTGCGCGAGGTGAAATAACTTTGCCGTGCTCTAGCTAAGTTTATAAGTCCTGCCTGCGCTTCGCTGACGACTTTTAAATAGTGCTGTTTTTTTTGTGGAGCGGCAGTTTGCGCTTCTTTAAGGTATGACAACAGCTTTTGCAAATGCATAGACAATTGTGTTTCATTATTGATCAATAGGGTTTGTGGGTCAGCTAGCTTACCGGCTGCCGCTAATTCTTTTAAGGTTTTTTGCTGCAAGTCATCGATAAGTGCCACAAAAGGTTCTTTTAAGGAGTCTGATAATTTTTCGCGGCTTTCAACGTCCGTTTTTATGTGTATCAAAGCTTGCGTCACATCGCCAAGGATGGTTGCTTCACCGGTCAGTAAATAACTGAAGATGGGCTGACTTACGTCGGTAAATATTTTGTCTTTTTGTTGACCAAAAAACTCGACCGTAGCAAAAGAGGCATTCAAGTGATTTAACGACCAACTCACAGCACCGATAAAACTTAAAATAATCACGGCAAATGTCAAACTGACGATCTTAGAGATCTGTTTAATAGTCATAGGATAGGTTTATTAACAAGGATGAGCATGAGTTGATCGAAAAAGTGAGTGTAATTGCAGGTCATTTTTTTCCTGATGATAAAGGCGCTTTAAACAACGACATACCGGAACGAGGTATGCTTTAAATGAGCTGAAGCAGCTTGGTAATTAGGTTATTTTTAATAGCTGATATTAAAATCATCGGCAAGCGATTTTGTCTCTTTTGAAATAAGACTGAGTACGGCAGTCTTAAGAAGATGCTCAACAGCGATTGGCTAAGAAGCTGATGCTACGGCTTAACTTAAGCGACTTCTCGGTTAAATTGATTTTCTGAGAAGATGGGGCAGGTCTAGTCGCTACGCCACAATACAAGTAAAATTACTTACTTAGCTATAGGGTATAGTTTAAAAGTGACGTTAAGATGACGTTATGATGACATTGAGATGACGCGGGCTAAGGTATAGGGTGGGCAAACGATAACGCTGTTTGTTCACCCTACAGTCTTGATACATCTAATAATTTAGATTACGGCAGTCCATGCCGGAATGTCCCGCCTAAAGCGAGTTGTTGTTAAGTTCTGTAGGTCTGCCCATACATAAGCGTTGAAAGACTCTAGCTGCTGCGATGCCATTAATCACAAAAGTAATGGTCAAAGGTAGGGCAAACCAAGGGCCAAAGTTGCTGGCATGGGACAATAATAAATCTTCACCCAAGAACGTCGGTGAAATAGGGAAGCCGACTAGTCCTAAAAAGCTTAAAAACAACAGCATGGATAATTGTGGCTGGGTTTCTGAAAAGGCTCTGTAGGTAAAGGGGCTGTTAGCAAATACCTCGTTTTTAAGTAACTTTGACAGTACGATGATGCCTAAAATCCAAGCCGGTATGATGCCGCTAGCAAATAATAAGACATCTTTCCAAGCACTTGGATTTAAAAAACAGATGGCCACACCGGCCAATAGTGAACTAGCACCAATGGCATTCCAGACTTTATAAGGGCTGTGTTTTTCACTGAAAGCGCTTAAAGAGGTCAAAACCATTAATACTGATAGTGGTAAGGCGACATAGCGTTGATTGAAACCCAAGTTAAACAACAGGGCTTCAAACACCGAAAATACAGCCACGCTGTAGAGTAGTTTGTTGGTCATCGACATACCGTTAATGTTTGAGCCTAGTCTTTTCAGTGGTGACCATAAGAGTGCGCGGACTAGCATCTCTAAATGACCTTCTTGCAAAGAAAATACATATAAGCTGTTTTGCAAAACCTCAGGGATGGTATGACGCAAGGACTCAGGTAAAAACTGAAAGAACGAGCTTTTGTTGATAGTAAAGTCTGCGTCAGTGGAGCTTTCTACGCGCAGTAAATGTACAACAATAGAGGGTGAAACTAGTAGTTGATAGCAGCGTAAAAAGGCGTTACCAAAGAAATGCACCAATACTAATGATTCTAAGCCTAGTGCTAATTCCATAAACATAAAGCCAACCTGAGTAATCGAGGCATAAGCAATCTGACCTTTGATATTAGACTGAGTCTTTTCAGAAACACTAGCGACAAGCACGGTTAATAAGCCGATAGTAAAGATGATTAAACGGGGCACATAATAATATGACCAAATGGGTAGCGTCCTTAGTAATAAAAACACCCCCAAATGCACGGATAAAGCACCATAAAAAATAGCACTGGAAGGGGTGGGACCTTCCATCGCTCTAGGTAGCCAAAAACAGAAGGGAAATTGTGCAGATTTACCCACGGCGGCAATCAGTATCAAGGTCGATACTAATAATAAGGCGGTGTTGCTAGCAGGCGGTACGGCAGGGTTGCTAAATAACTCGGCTAATTGGCTAAAGCGTTGGTTTTCATGAAATAACAGATGGCTTAGCCATGCGCCTAATAATAGACCTATGTCACAAAAGCGATAAATAGTATAAGCACGCAAGGCATTACGTATCGGTTGTACGCGATGCCTATAAAAAGCAATCAACAAAAACGAGGAGATACCGACAATTTCCCAACCCGCAAAGAGTATGTCCAGAGAGCCAGATAAGATCACGATATTCAGACCAAACACAAAACTAAAGATGGTCATAAAAAAGCGTTGATAGCCTTCTTCACGGTGTAAATAGACTCTACAATACTTGACGATAATGGAAAAAATAGCCCAGACGCTAAACAGATAAACAGCACCTACCTTATCCAAATAAAACACAATAGGAAAGCGATAGGTGCTGGTTTCATATAAGGTAAGCCAAGGGTATTCATAGTTAGGAAAGCCCGCACCGGCCCACGCTAGTAATAGAGCCACTAAGCTTAAACCCATCGCATGGGTACACCAGAAACTAATGCGGGCGATGCGTTTTTCATTACGGTCGCATAAGAAAATCAAGATAAAACCTAGCAAAGGCAAGGCTAAGCTGGTTAAGATTAAGTCGTTCATGCTGGACTCCGAATCATGTGATGCACCGGTATGGTTTGAGTTTGCCCAGCTAATATATGAGCCGATAGCTCTGAAGATGGCACTTGTGTATCGCTAGGAAGCTCAATGGCTTCCCAGCCTTGAGTTGAATACAAAAACTGTTCATGACTCTCTGGATGACAAGCGACTAGCCTAACCCATTCGTTATCTAGCCATTCTTTAAGGTCACCTAATTTAGTAATGGTTTTGTCCATAATGCCAGGGCTTTGTTCGACGACGATGAGTAGGCGCGCAGGTTGATGGACTTCGATCATCTGTTGTGGCAAGCCGGTACGCAAATCACCTTCGACACCGTTGGCCACACCTAATAAGCCGATGACATTGTGCGGCAGTTTAGTACCCGCGCCATAAACAGAGTTATCGATACGTGAAAATAAATATTCTAAATTAATGCCTCCGCAGACGGGAATCACCGCCGATAAAATACGCGCCATGATTTCACCATGAGCATCCGTATTGGGGTCATAAGAATGTAAAAAGGCGCGTCTATCCATGAATAAGTCACGCGTTAATTGCCGTCTGCCTACGATGGCATACAGATTGTTGGAATGGTTATATTCTGGGCGTGGCTCAAAGATAGAAGAGGAGCGATCTTTGACATGAGCGTGGGCAACCGCATTACTTTTTTTCTGGTTGGGCCCTAATTCAAACCAGCGACAACGTTCGGCGGCATTACGTTCTAAGGCTTCGATCATCGCTGTTTGAAAAGCGTCTAAACCAGTAGCAGGATGACGCTCCAATAAATGAGGGTCGAAATAAGTGATTTCATCACGGCTGGTATTATGCAAAGCTGCTATAAAACGGGTGCTGTCAGGAATGTCGATGCCGCGTTCACGTAATATGTCGCGTACTGCATCATGGTTGGCCATCCAAGCAAAAGCTCTCGCATTGGGTGCGCCAGGTTTACCAGAACACGCACCACAATCGTAAGCGGCAAAATGCGGGTTATTAACACTGCTGGAACCATGAGCGATTACTACCACTAAGGGGGCAAAGTGTTGTGTTAAACCGATATTACGCAATAATCCACCTAAGCGATCCGCCATTTCGGTTAACGAAAAACCCAGCAAATGCCCGTCTTCATTAGGTTCTTCAGATTCTCGAAGTAAATGTAGTTGCGAGTGGGCATCAATTTCACTTAAGGTGCGAAGGCTAGGCAATTTTACACCGGGTCGAAATACATCCCAAGCCATGCGGGCCGCAAAGCCTAGACCTAAGGTTTGCGTATATAACCAGCCTCTAAATAAAGTATGAGCGGTAAAGTGGCCATGGGGGAGAGTAGTGGTTTTAGTCACTAATTCGGCATTAGCCGATTCTTTAATTAAATGCTTAGGAACAATAATATTGGGACATTGAGCGACAGGATAAGCATCATCTAAACCTTGATAAAAGAAATCAATGCCGAAAAAGCCAGCCGCACCAAACGTTTCTACTTCAGGAAAAACTTCTTCTAGGTTGCGTCGTAACGAACACTCTCTATCATCGATACAAAACAAGGCTTGGGCGGCAGGCATTGTGAGGTTAGATTCAGAACGATTAGACTTTAAGGCTAATAATAACTCTCTATGTAAAGACCACTCCATCGCTTCATGCCAAACTCTTAAGCGTAAGGGCACTTTAGGGTTAAGGATGTCTTCTTTGAGTAAAGGTGTGCCTTCTGAGTGGGGGAGTTTTGCAATACAGGCAAAGTGAGGGCCTTTTTTCTTAAGTAAAGATGCCCATTCCATGAGTAACTCTATGGCGATTAATTGTTTCAGCGAGATATCACGCCTTGCTAGTAATGCTTTGGGATTTTGTTCAATAACGCTAACCATACCAGACCAGCCGGGATGAGCCAGTAACATTTCTAAGAGATATTGTTCATAGTAGGCACTATCGCCCACTATTTTTTGCAAACAATGCTCTATCACTTGATCAGGTGTTTGGATTAACAGATCTTGTACTTGTGGTTCATTAAGCGGATACAGCGGTATTAAGCTGTTTCTAGCCAAGCGCTCTATGCAGTCCCAGAATGATTCTTTATCATTGGCTAAGCTCCAGCGACTAATGCCTTGATCCAAGAAGTTACTAAGCAATCGAAATAAGACCGGATGAACAAGGGCGTTGAGATCAACTTCTAGCTGAGTTAACCAAGCATTGCGTAGGCCATGATTAGCTAGTGAAACCGGAGGATAGTGGCCGATATCATCTTTTTCGAATAAGGTTTTTCGTAATTGCTCTTGTTGCTCTGCATTACAGTTAACATGGGCTATTGCCCAGTTAATCGCGTCATTATTGATACGGCCCTCTAAGTATAGGGCTTGATAATCGCATAAGGGCAAATAACTGCGAGCACCAAATAATTTTGCTGCAATAGCCACGCCCTCATGAAAGGGGTGGTGCTGGAAAGCATGTAAGGTGTTGTGGTGTATAAAGTCTTTAATAGGGCCTTGGGCCGGCAGCCAATGGGCAATATGAGCTATACTGGCATCTAAATTAAACTCAGTAGCGCTTAAGGTGTGAGACGCTGTCTTTAGTGGCGATTGACTATGAGCCATGTTGTTATCCTTTAACTGAGGCAATGTTTTATTTTAAAGATTATGGCTTATTTTACAGCATGAATCGAGCCAGAAGGTCAACGCTATAGATAAATATTAGCTAGCCACTTAAGTCAGGACGGTTTAGCTTAATCGTTCACTTTTAGATAGGGTTCTTCTAAGTGCAGACAAAGGGTTAAAGGTTAAGGGCGAAGGGTTAAGCCTAATATCTGTCACGCCTTAAGTTGCTAGCCCTTATGTTTAAATAAACCAATGGGTTGGTTTAAATGCCCCTATTTTGATAAGGCTCGTTTAGATTAGTCAGTAAGCACGGTAGATAAAGTTAAGCGATTGTTAGCATACCTTGTCGATTAGCGCTAGTTTGCAAGGCGCAACGTAGATAAACAATGTTAGTGGTTCGAAGGGCACATTTATTGCTTTATTTATTCTACTATCTGCTCTTAAGTTTACTATAATGATATCAATGAAGCTATGAATACTGTTTTTTACCATCCTGCTAAGTTACGTGCGCTGTCCTTCTTGGGGTTGCTATTGCTGGCGCTGGCAATATTGGGCGGCATGATCTGGCGAAACCTGCATCATTTTGAAACGGTTTTATCTTATGTCAGTTATTCTCATCGGATACAAAATGTATCCGTTAACTTGCAGCAGTCATTGATGGGCTATGTGACAGAAACCGTGCCAGACTCTCAGCCGGCTGATTTAGCCAGAGCATTAGCTGAAATGAAGATGTTAGTGACGGACAGTCGCTACTTGTCTCCGCCCGAAAACCTAGCAGAATTGGAAAAAGTAGGTCAGTTACTCACTGATGTCACTCGCCTAAATAGAGCTGAGAAAAATGCTCATTTAAAACAGGCGCTAGATGTGATGAGTAAAATGCTAGATGAAGAAGGTTTGCGTCGAGAAACCTTATTAGAAGATATTAATTTGGATACGCAGACCGAGTTGTATATCGCCTCCATTATCTTTACGTTGATTTTATTAGGGGCGCTGTTATTTTTATATCGGCGTATCTTACATCCCTTGAATGACCTCAGGCAGTTGTTAGAACGTTTAACCGATGAAAACTATACGCCGATTACCACCCACCACTTGGATGCCTTATTAGTTCCTGTTTTTAATAGTTACAACGAAATGGTCATACATTTGGCGGAACTTGAAGAAGCCAAACGCTTGTATGCCCAGTCTTTGCAGAGCGAAGTTAGATTGGCTACACAAGCACTATTAGATCAACAAAATAGTTTAGCCAGAGCCGAGCGCTTAGCGGCTATCGGTGAAGTAGCCGCAGAGTTGGCTCATGAAATACGTAATCCGCTGGCAGGTATACAAATGGCCTTTAATAATCTACGCCGTGAAATTAATGATGCCAGTCAGTGCGAACGCATGGATTTAATTAGTGATGAATTAAAACGGCTAGCTAGATTGCTCAATGACATGCTTAATCAAAGTCGACATACACCGGAAATAGCCACGCATTTTGATATGGTGAATCTGATTAGCGATTTATTAACCCTGACTCGTTATCAGCTTGTGGAAACGATTACGCTCACTTGTGAAGCCCCTGAACGCTTAATGGTGCATTTACCTCAGAGTGGTGTGCGTCAGGCCTTATTAAATTTGATCCTGAATGCCGCCGATGCCTTGGATGATAATGAGCTGGGTTCAATTTGTATTAAGGTTAATTGTTCAGCTCAAGGTTTACATATTGATGTCTGTGATAATGGCCATGGCTTTTCTCAAGATATGCTTAGTTATGGTATACGCCCCTTCCGTACTAGCCGTCCCCGAGGTACGGGCTTAGGTTTGGCGATGGTGCAACGCTTTGTTAAAGATTGCGGTGGATCTATTAAGTTAAGTAATCAACAGCCTCGTGGCGCGTGTGTCACGGTATTATTACCCAAAGAATGTCTCGTTAAGGAATGTACATGATAGAAACCTTACTCATCATTGAAGATGAAAAATTGCTAGGCTCAGAGTTATCTCGGCATTATCGGGCATTGGGATGGGAAGTGGTACTGGCTGATAATTTGGCGGCTGCCAGGAGCTTATTACTTAATATGCGCATTGAGCCTTTGCTGATACTCTCGGATATGAATTTGCCAGATGGCAATGCTCTGGATTTTATGGAGGAGCTTAAGCCGCAAGTCAACTTTGCCGAATGGTTGTTTTTAACCGGTTATGGCAGTGTGCCTGATTCGGTAAGAGCTCTGCGTTTGGGGGCTTATGATTTTTTAGAAAAGCCTTGTGATTTAGAACGCTTAGATTTAGTGGTTGCTAGTGCAGCTCGTAGTGCGTCAATACAACGCCGTGTTATTGATCAAACCACGCAAAGTTATAGACGTTATTCCCCCGAGGCTTATGTAGGGCATAGCCTACAAGCTCAAGGGATACGCCAGTTATTGGCAAAACTGACGCAAGTGCCGTTTAGCGCTTTAATTATAGGAGGCGAAAGTGGAACGGGTAAGGGTTTGGCGGCGCGTATTTTACATTACGGTGGCCCTCGTGCTCAGCAGCCTATGATAGAAGTGAATTGCGCAGCGTTGCCTAGAGACATACTAGAATCAGAGTTATTCGGTCATGAATCAGGTGCCTTTACAGGCGCTTCAGGTCGCCATCGTGGTTTATTAGAGCAGGCCGATGGCGGTACCTTGTTCATGGATGAGATTGGTGAAATGCCTCTGGATTTACAGGCCAAATTGCTGAAAGCTATTGAAGATCATAAAGTACGGCGCTTGGGTGGCGAAAAAGAAATTAGCGTCGATGTGCAGATTGTTGCCGCCAGTAATCGTGATTTGGAGCAGATGTCCCAAGAAGGTAGTTTTAGGGCGGATTTATATCATCGTTTGAGCGTATTTAAGGTTATTTTGCCGCCCTTACGGGAAGCGATTGAAGATCTGGATGAGCTAGTTCCGCTATTTGTCGCTGAATATAATGCTAAAGCGGGTCGCAAGGTTAAAGACATCCCTTTAGCGGTCTGGAATAAGCTTAAAGCGCATCATTGGCTAGGTAATGTCAGGGAGTTACGTAATGTGATTGAGCGTTGTGTCTTATTTTCTGAGGGTGCGACATTCCCAGAACAATGGTTGCAATTGCCTGGTTGGCATAGCCCCGTTAGCGCCATAGGCTCTGAATATATGACAGATCCTAGTCAAGCAGAGGTTAGTGAAGACGGTATTTATTTGCCTTTAGATGGCAATATGGCCTTGGATGATATGGATAAATTTATTATTAAAACAGCTTTAGAACGCGCGAATAATAATTTAACCGCTGCTGCCAGAGCCTTAGGGGCAACTAGAGAAACGCTACGTTATAGGGTTCGTAAATATCATCTTAAGTCCGTGGATTGAAGGCTTTAGCTTGGTAGGGGCGGCAAATTCGCCTCGTTTTGTAAGATCCTAAGTCGTAGGGCTACACTACAGAAAATCGTCGCACAAGCAATATCGAAAACAATCGAACAAAAAAACTCACAAGGAAAATCTAGGTGAGGGGTAACTCTGATTATGGTGGCTAGGCTAGCGAACGCTAGTTAGCCCTATTATTGCAGTAATAGGTCTTGTTAAAGCAATGATAGCCCTGTTATTGCAGTAATAGGTCTTGTTAAAGCAATGATAGCCCTGTTAT
>CAIVYW010000375.1 GCA_903910205.1 uncultured Methylococcaceae bacterium
CATGGTAAACCCCACTCGGAGCAAGATCAAATAGAGGGACAGACGCGTGGCCCGCGCGGTTCCTGGGTAGATTGCTTGAGCTGCAGGGTGACTTGCAGCCTAGATGAATGACTGTTCTCGACAAAACCCGGCTTATAGGCCGACTCTTTCTTTTTATTTTTCTGTAAGCTGCACATGTTGCAGTTTGTGTAATTAAAAGTACATTTAATCTATATTGATATTACGCAGAGAGCAAAGTCAGCTTCGCTAATACTGATTTAGTTATGTTTTCTTTTTTTAAGATACATCACTCTACTATCTGTTCAGTATTTTTTGTTTTAAATATTCTCTGTTAGTCCCTCCCCCCCTCCTTTCGAGCTTATGCTTTAAGATATTTCTTTAAGTATTATGTGACAATATGCCTAGCTTATTGGTTCTTCGTTCACTAAAGCTTAAATTGATTTGTCACTCATAATAAAATGCGATTGAGTTAGTTGATCTGATTTATACATTTGTGACCATTGTTTTTGTTTGTTGATGATGATGGAAGTAAATCATTTAAAAAAAGAAAATAGTTGAATGAAATCTTCCTTGACTGGAAGCAATTTGGAATTTATAGTGATTTTAATGTAATATAAAGTGGTAAAAAGTGGCGGTGATTGGTTATTTTTAGCGCATTTTTTGGTTTTTTTGTTTCGAGGCATAAGTTCGATCAATGTAGACTAAGGGGTCTATTGCAATTCCAACACGCTATCGTGAAGAGCTACACGATTTTTGTGAACGTCAAATGGTGGTAACCGTTGCAGTAAATGAGCAGGGTTGTTTATGGTTGTATCCACTTTCTGAATGGGAAGCCTTGGAGCTTACGATAAGTAAATCACCTACATTGAATAAAATACGTTTTGTTATAGGTAATGCCTCTGAGTACGAAATGGATGGTCATAGACAATTATTATGGCCAGAGAAATTAAGA
The DNA here is from genome assembly GCA_903910205.1 of uncultured Methylococcaceae bacterium. Classification (GTDB taxonomy): domain Bacteria; phylum Pseudomonadota; class Gammaproteobacteria; order Methylococcales; family Methylomonadaceae; genus Methylobacter_C. The sequence goes on from CAIVYW010000375.1 coordinate 953, forward strand.
AAATTTTCTCAGATGGATAAGAGAAGTGTCTTAGTTGGTCAGTTGAATAAATTTAAGATGTAGCATGATGATGCGTGGACGGCTAAAGAGCTGCAATGGTTGGAGATAATGATAGCTTGGAAGAGTTAGATATGTTGTCATTTTAATAAGGAGAAATTGTTAATGGAACATTTGCCCGTTATGTATGCAGAAGCTTTGCAGGAATTAGCGATTAAGAGCGATGGTATTTATATTGATTGTACCTTTGGACGTGGTGGGCATAGTCAAGGTGTTTTGGATTTATTGGATTCAAATGGTCGATTGTTAGCATTTGATCGTGATTCTGATGCCATTAAGGCAGATCGTGCGCAATCCATGCTTCTGGATAATCGATTTACACTTAAACAAAGCTGTTTTTCTGAATTAGAGAATATAGTTTGTAGTGAAGGTTTGGTAGGAAGAGTCGATGGTATTTTGTTGGATTTAGGTGTCTCTTCACCTCAGCTTGATACGCCAGAAAGAGGCTTTAGTTTTTTACGTGACGGCCCTTTAGATATGCGTATGGATAGTAATGCCGGTGTGTCAGCAGAGCACTGGCTGTCCAATGTAGATGAAAAATATCTAATTAAGATTCTATTTGAATATGGTGAAGAAAAATTTGCTAGGCGTATAGCCCGCGCAATAGTAGAGCAAAGGGTGAAGGCCCCGATTACAACGACTAAGCAATTAGCCGATTTAATTGAAGATGTAGTGCCACTAAGGGAAAAACATAAGCATCCTGCAACACGGACTTTTCAAGCTATACGTATTGAAATTAATAAGGAATTGGATGAGTTGTCTACGGTGTTAGATCAAGCTATAAGAGTTTTAGGCCCAGGCGGTAAATTAGTAGTGATTTCTTTTCATTCTCTGGAAGATAGAATTGTAAAGCGCTTTATTAGAAATGAATCGGGGGCAAAACATAATCCTGGGAAACTACCTATTAAAGAAGTCGATATTCTCAAAGGTGTTTTAAAGAAAGCAGGAAAAGGCTTCAAAGCCAGTGCCCAGGAAATCAGTACAAATCCACGCGCCAGAAGTGCCGTTATGCGGGTTGCTGAGAAAATTTAAATGGTTATATATCGACTTTTAGGTCTGCTAGGAGCCGTGTTATTACTGTCAGCTTTGACGGTAATTTACAGCAAATACTATGCCCATTTGATTTTTATTGACATCCAAAAACAAGAAAGAGAATTAGATCATTATGAGGTTGAGTGGGGGCAGATGCAACTGGAGTTGTCTATGCTGGCGGAGCAAAATAGAGTTGAGTTGATAGCGAGAGATCACTTAAAGCTGATTATGCCATTACGAGAAAAAATTATTTATATAAAACCTTAAATGTTAGATTTTCGAGTTAGAAAGGTAAGAAAGCTTTCGATAAGTGATTTTTCTGGTAGAAGAAATTATCTACTCTTATTTATGATGGCGTGTATGTTGATATTAATAGGCAGGGCTATCGACTTACAAGTTTTTAATAAGAAATTTCTCAAGGAGGAGGGAGATAAAAGACAAATTGATGATGTCTCTGTTTCGGCATACCGAGGCATGATAACAGATAGAAATGAAGAACCCTTGGCAATTAGTACACCCGTTGAGTCGGTTGGCATCAATCCTCGAGAGCTTAAGTATTTAAAAGAGGATAAGATCATGGAAATGGAAAAATTGCTTAGTTTACCTACCGGTAAAATAAGTGAATTAATAACACAACATGCTCAAAGACGATTTATTTATATAGCCCGTAGGGTCAATCCACAAATTAGTGAACAGGTAAAGGCTTTAAAGCTTGATGGTGTTTATTTTGAGAGAGAATTTAAGCGCTTTTATCCTGCAGGTGCTGTTTCCTCACATCTAGTCGGCTTTACTGATTTTGAAGATGTGGGGCAAGAAGGAATGGAATTTTATTATGAAAAGCAATTAAAAGGGAGTGAAGGGAGTAAAAGGGTTGTTAGGGATGGGCAGCGTCGAATTATTGAAGATATAGAAAACATAAAAGAACCAATATCAGGAAAGAATATTGAGTTAAGTATTGATCAGCGTATTCAATATTTGGCTTATAGAGAGTTGCAGTTGGCGGTAAACATCAATAAGGCTAAATCCGGAGCGTTGGTAGTTTTAGATGCCAAAAATGGGGAGATTTTAGCGGCCGTTAACCAACCTTCTTTTAATCCAAATACTAAAACGAGTTTGACAGAAGATTCACATAGAAACAGAGCATTAACTGATACTTTTGAGCCTGGCTCAACAGTTAAGCCATTTGTTGTTGCTGCGGCTTTAGATGGTGGTTTTATTAGTCCTAGTAGTCTGTTTGTGACAAATGGAACGTATGAAATTGGTCGTAACACGGTCAAAGACGTTCATAACTACGGCACATTGGATCTGACACATGTCATAAAAAAATCTAGCAATATTGGGGTTAGTATGATGGCATTGAAAATGCCTCCTAAATATTTTTGGAATATTTACCATAAGCTTGGCTTTGGTGTTTCGGCTGGATCAGGTTTCCCAGGTGAAGCTACTGGTGCCATGCGAGATTATAAAAAATGGAATGATTTTGATCGAGCTATTATATCGTTCGGGTATGGTTTAAGTAGCTCAGCATTGCAACTTGCAAGAGCCTATACCGCTTTAGCTGATGATGGTATTTTACATTCAGTGAGTTTGCTAAAGCGTGAAGAAGATGAAGATGTCTTACGAGTATTTTCAGCTAAAACAGCTAGAAGCGTCAGAAAAATGATGGAAACTGTGTTGATGAAAGATGGCACTGCTTACGAAGGCAGAGTTAATGGATATACTGCTGCGGGTAAAACTGGCACAGTAAAAAAAGCAGGTGCTGGTGGGTACACTGAAAAGAATTATTTTGCGGTTTTTGCTGGAATGGCTCCCGCGACCGATCCACGCTTGATCATTGTTGTCATGATAGATGAACCTTCTGCAGGTCAGTATTACGGTGGCTTAGTTTCGGCCCCAGTTTTTTCTAAAGTAATGGCAGGTGCATTAAGGATACTTGAGGTTGCTCCAGATAAAGAAGAAACAATGCCTATTTTGTTAACCCAAAAAACCAATTAATTTTATATATGACGTTAAAAGAGCTGTTAAAAGATTGGATTTCAAATATCAATATGAACTCGTTTAACGATAATTCTATTCTTGGGCTAGCATTAGATAGTCGAGATATTCTTAAAGACTATGTTTTTATTGCTCTAGCTGGAGCTAAGCAACATGGATTAATTTATGCAAATCAGGCTTTAGATAAAGGTGCCTGTGCCATTGTTTATGATCCTACTGAAACTGATGGCCTATTGGCTAATGATGAAAATATTGCTCAGATGATTGCTGTAGATGACCTTGCAATGAAATTAGGTGATATAGCGGCGCGTTTTTATGGTAATCCTTCTAAATCGATGGCTGTGATTGGTATTACTGGAACCAATGGTAAAACATCCTGCAGTCAATTTTTAAGCCAAATGCTTGATGATTGCGGAATTATAGGAACATTAGGTTGGGGTGAGTGGAACAACTTACACAAAACAATTAATACCACGCCTGATGCGTTGGAAACACAAAGGATTTTGGCAGAGCTACTAAAAGCAAATAAGAAAACTGTCGCAATGGAGGTGTCTTCTCATGGATTGGATCAGGGCCGAATTAATGGTGTGATATTTAAAGGCGCTATATACACGAATATTAGCCGTGATCATTTGGATTATCACGGCACCATGGACGCTTATTTAAAAGCAAAGTTATTATTATTAAATAAAGCTGGCTTAACTTTTGTTGTGGTCAATTTAGATGATTTATATAGCGATCAAATAATAGCAGCAGTGCCCGAAAATGTTGCGATATGGGGAGTGAGTGTTAAGGGAAAAACACGATCTGATTGCACCTGTATTATTGCAGAAAACATAGTGAATACCGATGACGGTATCGAATTTAATTTGCATTGCCGTGGTAATAAACACCCGATAAAAGCTCCACTTTATGGTGATTTTAATGTGGAAAATGTATTAACAGTTTTCACAGCAATGCTAGCAATGGGAGTCGCTGAGTCGGAAGCGATAAAGAAATTGGGACTTATAAAGTCGATACCTGGTCGCATGGAACGTTTAGGCGGTGATGGAATCCCTCTTGTTTTTGTGGATTATGCCCATACTCCTGATGCTTTGGACAAGGTTCTAGCGAGTGTTAAAAAACATTGTAAGCAAAATTTATGGGTAGTGTTTGGCTGCGGAGGTGATAGGGACAAAGGCAAGCGTTCACAAATGGGACGAATTGCCGCTCAACGGGCTGATCATGTCATTATTACAGATGATAATCCAAGATTTGAAAATGCCGTAGATATTGTTAATGAAATATTAACGGGATGCAAAGACATAAGAAATCAGATTGCTAGTTCTAGTGTTGAGGTCATTCAAGATAGGGCGGAGGCTATACAAAGTGTATTGGCTAGAGCATCAGCAAAAGATTGTATTGTTGTTGCAGGTAAGGGCCATGAGTTATATCAGGAAATTAATGGTATTCGAATGAATTTCAGTGATCATCAGATTATAAATGACGCATTAACAGCGAGGACAAGATAGCATGAAAATGATGCTGAGTGACTGTGCTAAGGCTATTCAAGGAAGCTTAATGGGCGAAGACATTGCTGTTGAATCTGTCAGCATAAATACTCGTACAATTAAGCCCAATCAGCTTTACATTGCAATTAGAGGGCGGGCTTTTGATGGTCACCAGTTTATAGATCAAGCAGCCGATGCTGGAGCCTGTGCGGCTATTGTGGAAAAAGGAATTGAATCTAGTTTGCCACATATCATTGTCAAGGATACCCGATTAGCATTGGCTGAATTGGCCGGCACATGGAGAAAATCTGTTCATAAAGCGAGTGATCGGTCTCTTGCTGTCATTGGAATTACTGGAAGTAACGGTAAGACAACCGTTAAGGAGATGCTTGCCGCTATATTGGCTATAAATGATCCTGTGTTGTTTACGTATGGCAACCTAAATAATGATATTGGTGTGCCCTTAACTTTATTAGAGTTGGATGAACAGCACCGATATGCCGTGATTGAAATGGGTGCAAATCATGCTAGAGAAATTGCCTATACTAGTCATTATGTAGAGGCTGATGTAGTGATTATTACCAACGCAGGTGCTGCGCATATCGCTGGCTTTGGAAGTCTTGATGGTGTTGCAAAAGCGAAAGGCGAAATCGTTGAAACGTTAAAAAAGACGGGGACTGCAATTATCAATCATGATGATGACTATTTTACCTATTGGAAATCAGTCGCTGAAAATAGAGTTTTATTGTCATTCGGTTTGAATGCGGGGGCTGACGTAACAGCTAATGGAATTAAAGAGAAGGTTCATAATAAAACTTTTATTACACAATTTGAATTAAGTACGAATAAAGGTTTAATTGATATTACCTTGAAATTGGCGGGTCGGCATAATGTCCTTAATGCCTTAGCAGCATCTGCAGCAAGCCTAGCTTTAGGAATAAATATGGCGCAGATTAAACAAGGTTTGGAAAGCCTCGCTCCGGTAACGGGCCGATTACAGCCATTAATTAGCGGCAAAGGGGCAATCATTATAGATGATACATATAATGCAAATTCGGCATCATTGAAGGTTGCTCTTGATGTATTAGCGAATTTTAAAGGTCAATCATGGGTGGTTTTAGGTGCCTTTGGTGAATTAGGTCCAAATAGCCCAAAAATACACGCAGAAATGGGTGTGTTAATTAAATCCATGGGAGTTGCTAGATTGATGGCCGTAGGGGCAGATTGCAAGAATACAGTAGAAGCCTTTGGCGTGGGGGCAACTTTTTTTGAGCAGCAACAAGATTTAATTACGGCACTTAAACAAGAATTAGAAGGCAATGAGACTGTCTTAATTAAAGGTTCAAGGGCGCAGCATATGGAAACAGTAGTAGCGGCTTTAGTTGACGATTTCAGGAATTGAACGATGTTACTTTATTTTGCAGATTATTTAATGAGTTTTGATGGTGGATTTCGTGTATTTCATTACCTGACTTTTCGAGCCATTCTTGGTGCACTAACCTCGTTACTGATATGTTTTATGATCGGGCCGGCAATGATTAGAAAGCTAAGTCATAAAAAGATAGGACAAAGCATTCGTGAGTTGGGACCACAATCGCATTATGAGAAATCCGGAACACCAACTATGGGGGGGGCTTTAATACTGGTTGCCATTACTTTTAGTACCTTATTGTGGGCTGATTTATCTAATCGTTATATATGGGTTATCTTATTAGTCACGATGGGATACGGTGTTATAGGTTTTATTGATGATTATCGAAAGGTCATTGAAAGGAATAGTGATGGCTTGTCGGCTAAAGCAAAATATTTGGCTCAATCTATTATTGGCCTAACAGCCGCGATATTTTTATACAAGACAGCCATATTACCGGCAGAAACTCAATTTATTGTGCCGTTCTTCAAGGACATTATGTTGGATATGGGGTGGACTTATATCGTTTTGACGTATTTTGTAATTGTTGGAACCAGCAATGCAGTAAATTTAACGGATGGACTTGATGGATTAGCCATTATGCCAACGGTAATGGTTGCCTCTGGTCTAGGAATTTTTGCATATTTATCCGGACATGTGGCTTTTTCAGATTATTTAGCAATCCCTTATTTACCCAATGCAGGCGAACTTATTGTCTTTTGTGCCGCTTTAGTCGGCGCAGGGCTAGGATTTTTATGGTTTAATACCTATCCTGCAATGGTCTTTATGGGTGATGTTGGTGCTTTAGCATTAGGTGCTGCCTTGGGTGTATTAGCTGTTTTAGTTAGGCAAGAAATTGTATTAATGATTATGGGAGGTGTTTTTGTAATGGAAACCGTCTCCGTCATTATTCAGGTTGCCTCATTTAAGTTAACCGGTAAACGAGTATTTCGAATGGCGCCTATACATCATCATTTTGAATTGAAAGGCTGGCCAGAGCCTCGTGTAATTGTACGATTTTGGATTATAACAGTAATTTTAGTGTTAATCGGCTTGGCCACCTTAAAATTAAGGTAGTCAATATGTATAAAAGCAATAGATATTATTACTTTCAAATTATGATTGGTATGAGTTAAAGAGATGAAAATGGACAGTGTGGCAATCTTAAATTCATTGAACATGAAATTAGCCTTAGATCCAAAAAATGCCAAAGTTTTGGTAGTTGGATTAGGTTTTACAGGAATTTCTGTTGCTCACTATTTGCAAAAACTAGGATTTAAGTTTGCTATCACAGATAGTCGAGTCAAACCGCCTTTACTGGATGATTTTTTTAAAACTATGCCTGATGCGCCAGTTTTTACCGGAGGTTTTGATGAAGCGGCATTTAAAGTTGCTACACATTTGGTGGTAAGTCCAGGCGTTGCATTGACTGAAAAATCAATTGTTAAAGCAATTGCAAACGGAGTAAAGGTCATTAGTGATATTGATTTATTTGCTTGTTCGGTTAACGAACCGGTAATCGCTATTACAGGCTCTAATGGTAAAAGTACAGTCACTACTATGTTAGGTGAAATGGTAGCAAGTATCGGTAAAAAGGTTGGTGTCGGTGGTAATTTAGGCACTCCCGCTTTAGACTTATTAGATCAAGATGCTGAATTATATGTACTAGAGCTTTCTAGTTTTCAATTAGAAAGGACGTCGGTTTTAAATGCAACGGCTGCAACTGTACTTAATATTTCAGCTGATCATTTAGATAGGCATGTCGATATGGCTGAATACGGCCAAAGCAAGAAACTTGTATTTAATGGCAATGGTGTCATGGTCATTAATGCTGATGATCCTGTTGTAGAGGCGATGCATGAAATAGGTGGTAGACCCACGGTAACATTTTCAATCAAGAAAAAGGCCGACTTTTATCTTTCCTATAAAGAGGATGCTGAATATATGATGCATCTGAATCAATGCTTAATGCCATTATCAGACCTTCCTTTGGAAGGCAGGCATAATGTGGCTAATGCTCTAGCCGCGCTGGCATTAGGAAAGGTTATTGGTTTAGATGAACATAAAATGTGCGAGGCGCTCAGAAAATTTAAAGGTTTAGATCACCGTATGCAGCGTGTTGCTGAAATAGATGGTGTTACTTGGGTTAATGACTCAAAGGCCACAAATATCGGTGCCTGTATTGCAGCATTACAAGGTTATGATCGTAAAGTTATTTTAATTGCTGGTGGTGATGCAAAAGGGGCTGACATGAATGAATTAGCGCCTATTATTAAAGAAAAAGCGAAGCATGTTATTTTAATAGGTAAAGATGCTTTTTTGATAAAACAATCTTTAGATAATTCTGTTCCCGTTAATAACGCAGAAAACATGGCTCAAGTAGTCAAAATCTGCGCCAAAATAGCAGAGCACGGTGACTGTGTATTGTTATCTCCCGCATGTGCTAGCCTAGATCAATATAAAAATTATCAGGATAGAGGTAATCAGTTTTCTAAAGCTGTTTTGAACTTGATTAAGTGAATATTTTAACAAAAGAATTGAAACTAGGACGGTTTCATTATGACCCTATATTGGTCTTGGTCTGTGTGAGTTTATTATTTATTGGTTACGTTATGGTAGCATCGTCATCGTTACATTTAGCAACCAAAATAAACGAAAATAGCTTTTATTATCCAATAAGGCAATTATTACATATAGGGCTAGGTCTTTTTTTAGGGTTCTGTGTCGCCCTAACTCCGATTAATATATGGCAGAAATATGGGCAGTGGCTATTTATACTCGGATTAGTTTTGTTAGTGATAGTGCTAATACCGGGGCTAGGAGTAAAAGTTAAAGGTAGTACTCGATGGCTTTCATTAGGCGGCATGAGAATACAAGTGTCAGAAGTTGTTAAATATTTTTCCGTTATTTATATGGCAGGTTATGTGACACGTCATCAAAAATCGATACAAGAATCTGCTTTTGGTTTATTTAAACCATTGTTTTTATTTTTAGTGACCAGTTTATTGTTATTACTAGAGCCTGATTTCGGCTCAGCAGTAGTGATTTTCATTATTGCTATGGGCATTATGTTTTTAGCTGGTGCACGATTATCACTGTTTACGATATTACTAACGTTTCTGGGGATTCTTGCAACACTACTGGTTTATTTTGAACCTTATCGTATGAGGCGAGTAACCAGTTTTATGAATCCGTGGGCCGATGCAAAAGATTCTGGTTATCAATTAGTCCATGCGCTTATATCTTTTGGACGAGGGGAATGGCTAGGTGTTGGCTTGGGGAGTGGTATACAGAAACTATATTATTTACCTGAGGCTCATACAGACTTTTTATTTTCAGTGATCGCAGAAGAACTAGGGTTTTTGGGAGTGTTAACTGTCATTAGTTTATTCTCTCTATTAGTTTGGCGTGCCTTTATAATCGGTATGGCCTCTGAAAAAGCTAGAGAGCCGTTTTCAGCCTATATTGCTTATGGCCTTGGCATTTGGTTTGGTTTTCAGTCTTTTGTGAATATGGGCGTAAATATGGGTATTTTACCTACCAAAGGTCTGACTTTGCCGTTAATGAGTTATGGTGGAGGAAGTATGATGATAATGTGCTGCGCTGTCGCTTTGTTATTTCGTGTTCATCATGAAATAACAGAGATAAATGCTAACCGTACTAAAGAAAAGTCGAAATGGGTAAACGTATAGTTATCATGGCCGGTGGAACCGGTGGTCATGTCTTTCCAGCATTAGCGGTAGCAGAGTGCTTGAAAGAACAAGGCTGGCAGGTTAGTTGGTTGGGCACACATAAAGGACTTGAAAGTCGAGTAGTGCCAGAAAGTGGCATTGAAATTGATTGGCTGTCGATTGCTGGCATTCGAGGTAAGGGTTTAGCTTCAAAATTAGCCGCCATAATTATGTTGTTTAAAGCTTGTTTGCAAGCTATCAACATATTACGTCGACGTAAACCAGATGTAGTCTTGGGTATGGGGGGCTATGTTGCTGGTCCTGGGGGATTGATGGCAAAACTATTGGGAATACCTCTAGTTATTCATGAACAAAATAGAATTCCAGGAACGACAAATAGATTACTTGCTCGAATTTCTAATCAAGTTTTACAAGCATTCCCTAACAGTTTTAGTACGAAACTGAATGCAAAGCACACTGGAAATCCGCTAAGAAAACGATTTATATCCGCTTCAGAACAGGAGCGTAGGCTGATAGAAAAGGACGTTAGAATTTTGATTATAGGTGGGAGTCAAGGTGCACAAATTTTAAATAATACAGTGCCTGAAGCTATTGCAGAGTTTATGGCCATAAACGATAAATCAAATTCTATAAAAATCATGCATCAAACAGGAGATATGCAGTTATCACAAGTTAAAAGTCGATATGATGCCTTAGGTATTCAAGCAAAAACATTCGCCTTTATTGAAGATATGGTAAAAGCTTATCAATGGGCTGATCTGGTGATTTGTAGGGCTGGCGCTATGACAGTTAGCGAGGTTTCAGCTATGGGTCTACCAGCTATATTTATACCTTTACCAACAGCGATTGATGATCATCAAACAGCTAATGCGCGTTATTTAACCGATAATGGGGCTGCACTACTTCTAGCGCAACGTGATTTAAATCCTGAAAAATTAGCTGAGTACATAATAGAAATACTTAAAAACACCCGTGAAATGAAAGTTGCAACACAACGACTAGCACAATTAGATGCTACGTTCCTTGTTGCAAGTTATTGCAGCGCCGAGGCAGAATGATGAAAACTCCAAATAATGCACATATAGCTTCAACACTAGGAAATATCAAGCGTATACATTTCGTAGGTATTGGAGGTACTGGCATGAGTGGTATTGCTGAAGTATTATCGAATTTAGGCTATACGGTTTCAGGTTCTGATATTAAAGAGAGTGCTGTTACTAAAAGACTGGTTGATTTGGGACTTACTATTACAATCGGTCATCGTCGTGAAAATATCACTAAGGTTGATGTGGTGGTCACATCAACAGCCATTGATCGTAGTAATGAAGAAATTGATCAAGCCTATTTAAATAGAATTCCCGTGATTCCTAGGGCCGAAATGTTAGCAGAGTTGATGCGCTTTCGCTTTGGTATAGCGGTAGCGGGTACTCATGGAAAAACCACAACCACTAGCCTGACTGCCAGCATAATGGCTGAGGGGGGGCTTGACCCTACTTTTGTCATTGGTGGTCGCTTAAATAGTGCAGGTAGCAATGCTAAATTAGGATTAGGAAATTATTTGGTTGCTGAGGCAGATGAAAGTGATGCCTCGTTTTTATATCTACAGCCTATGATCGCGGTGGTCACCAATATAGACCAAGACCATATGGAAACCTATCAAAATAGTTACCAACGACTAAAAGATACTTTTTTGGAGTTCTTACATCATTTACCTTTTTATGGCTTAGCAGTGATGTGTTTGGATGACGATGGTGTAAGAGAAATTTTGCCTCAATTATCTAAGCCTGTCATTACCTACGGTGTTCATGAAGATGCTGACATTAGGGCAGTCGACATTAAGCAGATTGGAATGCACTCAATATTTACTGTTATTCGCTGGGGAGAATTTCCTTCTTTGACAGTAACATTAAATATGCCAGGCTGGCATAACATGTTGAATTCACTTGCAGCTATTGCCGTTGCGACTAAACTCGGGGTTGCTGACGATGCCATTATTAGGAGCTTAGCGTCATTTAAAGGAGTAGGTCGACGATTTCAAATTCAAGGGGATCTTGATATTGAACAGGGCAAGCTGACTTTAGTTGATGATTATGGACATCACCCCCGTGAGATAGCTGCAACGTTGGAAGCTATGCATCAAGCTTGGCCGACACGACGTTTAGTTGTTATTTTTCAGCCACATAGATATACACGCACACGTGACTTATTCGAAGATTTCGTATCCGTTCTATCCACAGTTGATGTATTAATTTTGTTGGATGTTTATTCAGCAGGTGAGGCTGTTATTACTGGAGCTGATGGTCGAGCATTGAGTCGAGCTATTCGTATGCGAGGCCAAGTTGATCCAGTATTTGTTGATAATTGGAAGGATTTACCTAAAATATTAGCAGGTTTAGTTAAACCTGACGATGTAATCATGACTATGGGCGCTGGTAATGTAGGGCATATAGCGACTCAGCTGCCGGAATTATTAGCCGATGCATTAGCGCAAAGAGTCACATCTACCTTGAACAGATCGGCATGAAAGGTAAGTTATTATTTAATGAAAAGCTGGCTAAATATACGAGTTGGCGCGTAGGTGGCTGTGCTGAAAGGCTCTATATACCTTATAACAAACAGGATTTATGTGAGTTTATTGCTACCTTGCCGGAAGCCGCCCCCGTATTTTGGATAGGTCTAGGCAGTAATTTATTAATTAGGGATGGCGGCATATCCGGCACAGTTATAAATACTAAAGGTCGCTTAAAGAAAATGGGTCTGGTAGAAGACCTTATAGTCTATGTAGAAGCTGGTGTTCCATGTGCTCATGTTGCACGTTTTTGTGCAGAACAAGGATTAATTGGAGCGGAGTTTTTAGCTGGAATACCTGGAACTATGGGTGGGGCCCTAAAGATGAATGCAGGGGCTTTTGGCGGAGATACTTGGAGTATCGTCAAACAGGTAGAAATGATCAATGGTGTTGGTCAAGTAAATAATCGCTACCCTGTTGATTTTGACGTGAGTTATCGTTCTGTAAAAAGTGTGAATCAAGAATGGTTTTTAAGCTGTCACTTACAATTACAATCCGGTGATACAACAACCAGTCAGAAAAAAATAAAATCTTTGTTAGAGCATAGAGCTAATACTCAGCCTACTAATCAAGCTAGCTGTGGGTCAGTTTTTAAAAATCCTGAAGGTGATTACGCGGCAAGATTAATTGAGATGGCCGGCTTAAAAGGTTTTGCAATGGGTGGTGCTAGGGTATCTGAGAAGCATGCTAACTTTATAGTTAATACAGATAATGCCAGCGCTGCAGATATTGAAGATTTAATATATGCTGTACAAAAACAAGTAAAGACACAGCTAGGTGTTGAGTTGCAAACAGAAGTTTGTATGGTAGGTGAACGAATGAAGGAAATAAAATCTTCTGATTCTCAACAAAACCCTAAAAAGTTTGGTCGTGTTGCTGTATTAATGGGAGGTGACGCAGCAGAGAGACCTGTTTCATTGAGAAGTGGCGAGGCTGTTTATAATGCCTTAAAGCGTAAAGGCGTTGATGCGATAGCTATTGATGTTACAGTGAATGTAATTGACGCATTAGCTGGAATAAAAATTGATAGGGTATTCAATATCATTCATGGCCGAGGCGGTGAAGATGGTGTGTTACAAGGTGTGCTACAGGTAATGGGAATTCCTTATACGGGTAGTGGTGTTATGGCCTCAGCCTTAACAATGGATAAACTTCGCACCAAATTATGTTGGCAGGGTTATGGATTAGTTACGCCTCAGTGGTTTTTGTTGCAGAGTGAGGACGATTTGGATGCCTGTATAGAAAAATTAGGTTTTCCTGTGATTGTGAAACCTGCTCAAGAAGGATCTAGCATAGGAATGAGCAAAGCTAATTCACGTGATGAACTGCATAAAGCGTTACAGGATGCATTGGCCTATCACTGTGACGTGTATGCAGAAAGTTGGGTTACGGGTAAGGAATATACTGTTGCACTATTAAATGGAGAAGCATTGCCTGTAATCCGCGTAGAAACACCGAACATCTTTTATGATTACGAAGCAAAATATAATGCAACAACAACTCAATATCATTGCCCCTCAGGCTTGAATGAGCAGCAAGAAGCTTTTTTGAGAGCGTTAGCGGTTAAATCTAGCAAAGTTCTAGGTGTTGAAGGTTGGGCAAGGGTCGATGTGTTTGTAGATGACGCCGGACAATATCAATTAATTGAAATTAACACAGTGCCAGGGATGACTGATCATAGCCTAGTTCCAATGGCAGCTAAGCAGGCAGGAATAGATTTTGATGATTTAGTTTGGCATGTATTGGAAACTAGTTTAGGGTAATGAGCAATATCGGCATTAAATCCTGGTTGACTGGATTTTTTTTGATAAGTCTAGTTGGTATAGTTGGTTATGAATTAACAAAGGAGCGCTTAAAGTCGCTGTCGATTAAAAGTAGTTTATTACCTATTAAGTACGTGCGGACTGAAGGTGAGTTTCAATATCTTAGTAAAGATGACGTTAAATATATTTTACAACCGTTAGTTATGAGCAGTTTTTTTGATGCTGATATGCAAGCAATACATTCAGCTGTTTCTACATTGCCTTGGGTAGATGCTGTGACTGTTAAACGAATATGGCCTGATGCTATTGATATAAAGGTACATGAGAGGCAACCTTTTGCTCGGTGGGGAAAAGGTGCTCTGATTACTGACTCAGGCGTTATTTTTATGCCAAATACTAAAATACCGATTCAGCTTCAGAATTTGATTACAGTGACTGGGCCAGAATTACAGCAGGTCAAAGTATTAGAAATTATGAAAGGAATTAAAACGGCCCTTGCTGATCACTCAATGGAATTGGCAGATTTTAATGTAAGCGATCGATGGGCTTGGAAAATAAAATTAGTCACTGGAATGGAAATATTGTTAGGGCAAGATGAGCAATTAAAAAAGTTAAAACGTTTCTTAAAGACATTGACAGTGCTAAGCCAAGAGCAAGTGGATGCAATGGCAATTGTTGATTTAAGGTATCCCAACGGATATGCGGTTTCATGGAAGCTAGGAACCATTGAAATTGATTGGAATGCTTTTGCAAATCGCAATAATGAACAACAAGCGCACGATAAAACGTTACTGAGTAGATAAAAATGGCAAAGAAAATAGAACGTAATTTAATAGTCGGATTGGATATCGGTACGTCAAAAGTTGCGGCTATTGTAGGGGAGCTTGCTAGTGACGGCAGCATTGAAATAATAGGAATAGGCTCTACCCCATCTAAGGGATTAAAAAAAGGAGTCGTTGTCAATCTCGAATCAACTGTCCAGTCTATACAAAAAGCGATAGAAGAGGCTGAGTTAATGGCAGGTTGTCAAATTAAATCAGTTTTTGCAGGGATTGCAGGAAGTCATATTCGTAGTCTAAATTCTCATGGCATTGTTGCCATTAGAGATAAAGAAGTGACTAAGTATGATATTGATAGAGTAATAGATTCTGCTCTAGCAGTCGCTATTCCAGCTGATCAAAAAATTTTACATATCTTGCCACAGGAGTTTGTTATTGATCTTCAAGATGGCATTAAAGAACCGATTGGAATGTCGGGTATACGCTTAGAAGCTAAGGTTCATATGGTTACTGGCAGCGTTAGTGCATCTCAGAATATCATCAAGTGTATTCGTCGCTGTGGGCTTGAAGTTGAAGATATCGTCTTAGAACAATTGGCGTCATGTAACTCGGTGCTGACCGAAGATGAAAAAGAATTAGGGGTTTGCTTAATAGATATTGGTGGCGGAACTACAGATATCGCTATTTTTGTCGAAGGTGCCATTAAGCATACTGCCGTGATCCCGATAGCCGGCGATCAGGTGACAAATGATATTGCGGTTGCATTACGAACACCTACCATAAATGCAGAGGAAATTAAGCGTAAATATGCTTGCGCATTGACTCAATTGGCCAGTGTCGACGGAATTATTGAAGTACCTAGTATTGGCGATAGAGCTCCTCGTAACATTTCTATGCAAAATTTAGCTGAAATTATTGAACCGCGTTATGAAGAGTTGATGCTATTAGTACAATCTGAACTTAGACGTAGTGGCAACGAAGAATTAATTGCTGCCGGGATCGTATTGACCGGAGGCAGTTCAAAAGTAATGGGCTTAATAGAGTTGGCTGAAGAAATTTTTCATATGCCTGTACGAATGGGTGGCCCACAGAATGTTACAGGTTTAACTGAGGTGGTAAAAAATCCCATACATTCAACAGGAGTTGGCTTGTTAATGTATGGAAGAGAGCATCAGAACTTAAATAGAAGCAATGATAGTGAAGGTTTTGGTTGGCTTTCGAAGATGACAAATTGGTTTCAAGGTAATTTTTAATAGTCTATATTATTTTTTTTTAAGGGGTGGGCGTCGTGAAATATGAATTGGTTGATAGTTATAGTGAGACAGCCGTCATCAAAGTTATTGGTGTCGGTGGTGGGGGGGGTAATGCAGTGGATCATATGGCCGACTGTCATATTGAAGGCGTTGAATTTATTTGCGCCAATACAGATGCTCAAGCATTAAGAAAATTAACAGTCGATACCATTATTCAGTTAGGTGTTGATTTGACTAAAGGTTTGGGGGCAGGTACAGATCCAGCAATTGGTAAACATGCCGCTGAGGAAAATAAAGAACGTATTAAAGAAGTATTGCAAGGCGCAGATATGGTTTTTTTGACAGCTGGTATGGGTGGTGGTACGGGTACAGGCGCAATTCCCGTGATAGCTCAAATTGCTAAAGATATGGGGATTTTGACAGTAGCTGTCGTTACTAAACCCTTTCTTTTTGAAGGCAAAAAGAAACTGCTCGTTGCTGAACAAGGTATTTTAGAATTAGAAAAATATGTGGATTCATTGATCACAATTCCTAATCAAAAGTTATTGCCAGTATTAGGTAATCATGTGTCTTTAGTTAATGCATTTAAAGCGGCTAATGATGTACTGCTAGATGCTGTGCAAGGCATCACGGAGTTAATTATTCATCCAGGTATGATTAATGTCGATTTCGCAGATGTTAGAACTGTTATGTCAGGTATGGGTGCTGCAATCATGGGCGTGGGATCGGCATCAGGAGAGCATCGCGCTCGTGAAGCTGCCGAAAAAGCCATTGCCTGCCCTTTGCTTGAAGATATCAACTTGCAAGGTGCAAGAGGCATCCTTGTTAATATTTGTGCCGCAGATATGGGTATATCAGAATTTGATGAGGTAGGTAATATTGTTTCTGAGTTTGCCTCAGAAGATGCCGTTATCAAAATTGGTATGGCTATTGATCCAAATCTAGGTGATGAAATTAAAGTGACCGTGGTTGCAACGGGAATGGGACTGCCTCCAATACAGGCTAAAACTCCTGTTAAGCTAATGCCGAAATCAATGGCTGGTCAAACAAATTACGACGATCTGGAAAAACCAGCCATTATGCGTCAAGGAAACAAAAGCGAAGGCAGAGAAACTCGTTTTGGTGCTCAAACTAAAAAAGACATAGACCTAGATTATTTGGATATTCCTGCCTTTTTAAGAAGACAGGCCGACTAATATCAGTGGAATATTGTTGCGTGACCATAGATTATTCTCGTTACGCAATCAGTGTTTTTTAGCCTATATTGGGGAGTAGCAAGATCGAGCCATGTTCCGTCTGTGTGCGTAGTTTCAATCAGTATTGAACAATATTTGGTAAACTTAAAAATACTCTATTTCATAGCACTATCTTCTAGATCGTGAGTTGAAGTCATAAGGATTAGATTAATTCTCTTAGGGGTCTGGATTAATCTGTCCACAGATGAATAACCTTATTGTGCAACAACCTACTTTTTTTACATCTAGCAGTCATCTTCAACTAAGCTATTTTTAAAAGATAATTTAACAGCGCCTCTACATACCTGCCATGCGTATATTCCTTTGTAACATTGCTTAGGTAATGTAGTTATGAACCTTTAAACTATGCCAATTTTTTGTAACGCAATAAATTCTTAATGAAAAATAAATTACTTCCTTTTTTTAATGCTTTATCAAAAGATGAACAAAGTATTATGTTGGCGCTGGCCATTATTTATGCACCGATTGGCCAATCCAATTTTGCAAAATTATTAGAAAAATCAGCGTGTTTTGATAGAAAAATCTTAGGTTTAATTAATAAACCTTTACGGGACAAGTTACAACAAACGAAGTTAATTAGCCTGTCTACCGATGGTTGGCGCTGTAATGAAGAAATTGCTGAGCCACTGATGCGTTTAGCGTTAGATCAACCTTGGTTTAGCAAATTGACCCAACAGATCATTGCTGAACCTAATTATTATTATGCCTCTAAAATCAATACCTACCATGCCATAAAGCAATTACGGATTTTTTTATATCAGGGTAATGAAACTGCGTTTACAGCTAATATTGAACGTTTTTATACAGACTATCGAAAATATTTCGCAGAGGCTATTAACATAGTTTTTTTTAAACACTATGACGCGGCGTGGTTTTCATCATTATCAGATCAGATTAAGTTTCAAGTATTAATTTATTTGTTGCGTGATGGGCGTATGGATTTTTCTGTTGATACCTCTGCGCCCTATCAGTTATTGGAACAATTTTTTGGTAAAGAAAAATCGAGTAATCCCATTATTGTTCACGGCCTTATTGAGGAACGATTGTTACGAGGCAATTTAAAAGATGCCGAGCAATGGTTAGTCGATGATTATTCATTTGATGCATTGAAATTACTGGCGACTTTACGCTTCTTGGAAAACAACAATGATGCGGCGATAGCCTTATTTGAACAAGCGTTAAAAGTACTTAAAAAAGAAACCGGCAAACGCAATATCAGTATTGAAGGCATACATGGCTTCTTTTTTAATTTAGCTTTATTAAAGAGTCGTACAGCCAAAAATATCGTGTTGTTAAAGCAACAGACCCAAATTACCATTAAAAAAGGATGGCAGAATGAGGGCTTTTATTTACTTAATTTAATCCTCTTAGACGCCGTTGATATTTATCAAGGTAAAGTTAAAAGTGAGCATAGTCCACATTTATTAAAGTCCAATAAGTTATCTTATGAACGTTTATTTAATGCTTTATTATTGTATTGGATCGGTGAAATTGACAGCGTCACTAAGCATCCTGAAAATAAAGACTTTCTAGCGGATCTAGCTGGCTTTAGCTTACAGGCTCAGGCATTGGGTTATGAATGGTATGCTGCGGTGAGCTCATTATTATTACAACGCCTCAATTATAAAAACAAAGCTTGCGAAAAATTAGCGCAACAATACGCACAATCCCCTTTTAAAGATATTATTGATTTATTGCCTCAGGTTTCAGCATGGCAAAGAGCCCTAGATGCGTTAACTCAATTGACGATTGGTGCAGACATTATCGTTCAAACAGAGCTACGTTTGATTTGGTCATTAAGCTTGCTAAATAATGCTGTGTTATTAGAACCTAAAGAGCAACGTTTAGGTAAGAACCGCCGATGGACCAAAGGTCGGCCGATTGCTTTAAAAAGGCTGCATCAAGAGATTGCTGACTTTGACTATTTAACCGAACAAGATCGACGAATTTGTACGCATATTCAAGTTGAAAGAGAAGCCTCTTACTATGGTTATTCCAGTAAAGAATATTATGCACTACCCAGTAATGCCATTGTTGAGGCGGTAGGTCATCCCAATATTTATTGGCTTAATCAAGAAGCTACAACGCCTCCAGTCGATATTGTCTTGGCAGAACCTCAATTACTGGTTAAAGAGCAAGAAGAAAACTTACATATTTCATTGTTGCCACCTATAAGTAGCCAACATATCATTGCTCAAAAAACGGCCAGTCATGGCTTAATTGTTTACGTTATCAGTGATGCACACAGACAAGTGGCCACTATTTTAGGAAAAAATGGCTTAACGGTTCCTGCTAGCGCACGTCAACAAGTTATCGATTCAATTTCTTCAATTGCTTCAATGTTAACGGTACAGTCTGATATCGGTGGAACGTCTAATTATGCTGAAACCGTAGCAGCAGATAGTCGATTACATATACATCTGCAACCAGTAGGACATGGCATACAAATAGAAGTATTTGTGCAGCCCTTTAGTGAAGGTGGCCCGCTTTATAAGCCGAGTGTTGGTGGTACAACAGTCTTGGCTGAAATTGATGGTAAACAATTGCAAACCACGCGTGATTTTGACTTAGAAAGCACTTATTTAAAACAAATATTGAATGAGTGTCCTGAGTTATATGCGGCTAAAGATGCTAAATGGTTATTGGATGATGCTGAGTCGGCTTTAGAGGCTTTGTTACACTTACAAGAGTTAGGTGATTTTGCCGTTCTAGAATGGCCTAAAGGTAAAAGGATTCGCCTCAGCCGTGAGGCTGGTTTATCGCAAGTGCAATTTTCGGTGCGTAAGGAAAAAGATTGGTTTAGTGTTGAAGGCACGGTACAAATTGATGATCAACAAGTGCTGGATATGCAGCAATTAATGAATTTGTTAAGTGGCTCATCAGGTCGTTTTCTCAAGCTAGATGATGGCCAGATTATTACGTTAACGCAGGAATTACGTCAGCGTTTAGATGATTTAGCGGGTCTAGGCGACGTACATAAAGATAAAGTCCGCTTTCATCCTTTAGCTGCACAAGCCTTAGATGAAATCACGACAGGCATGAGCATTACCGCCAGTAAGCCTTGGCAAGATCAATTAGTACGTCTCAATGAAATGGGCGATTTAAACCCACAACCACCGTCAACCTTACAAGGTGAATTGCGTGATTATCAACGCGAAGGTTTTCAATGGATGATGCGTTTAGCTCATTGGGGCGCAGGTGCTTGTTTAGCAGATGATATGGGCTTGGGTAAAACAGTACAAGCTTTGGCATTGATATTGTCGCGAGCACCACAAGGACCTTCGCTGATTTTAGCACCGACCTCTGTATGTATTAATTGGTTAGAAGAATGTCAGCATTTTGCGCCTACCTTGAATGTTCATCAATTTGGACTAGGTGATAGGCAAGAGATGCTCGATAATGCCGGCCCTTTTGATTTAATTGTCTGTAGTTATGGTTTATTACAAACCGAAGGCGAACGCTTAGCGGAAAAAACATGGCATACCTTAGTGGCTGATGAAGCTCAGGCCATTAAAAATGCGCTAACTAAACGTTCTAAAGCCGCCATGGCCTTGCAGGCTGACTTTAAGTTAATTACCACCGGTACGCCTATAGAAAATCATTTAGGTGAGTTGTGGAATTTATTTAACTTTATTAATCCGGGTTTATTGGGTTCATTACAAAAATTTAATCAACGTTATGCGCAGGCGATAGAAAATCAAAAAGATCAAGGCGCTCAGCATCGACTGCGAAAATTATTACGACCGTTCATTTTAAGGCGCTTAAAAAATGATGTATTGACTGAATTGCCATCACGTACTGAAGTCACTTTACATATCGAATTAAGTCCAGAAGAACGTACACTCTATGAAGCCTTGCGCCGTAATGCTATGCAAACGATGCTGAGTAACACAGAACAAGCGGGACACAAGCAACTGAAAGTATTGGCAGAAATTATGAAGCTGCGCCGTGCTTGCTGTCATCCGCGTTTAGTGATGGATGAAAGTACGCTGAGTAGCTCTAAGCTGCAAGCTTTTGAAGAGTTAGTCGATGAGTTATTAGACAATCGCCATAAAGCGCTAGTGTTTAGCCAATTTGTTGGCCACTTAACGCTGATTCGTCAATTATTAGATAAAAAAGGCATTCCTTATCATTACCTAGATGGCTCAACCTCTGTTCCAAATAGGAAAAAAGCCGTTAACTTATTTCAAGCAGGCGAAGGTGATTTGTTTTTAATTAGCTTGAAAGCCGGCGGAACTGGCTTAAATCTGACTGCCGCCGATTATGTGATACACATGGATCCTTGGTGGAATCCCGCCGTAGAAGATCAAGCGTCTGATAGAGCGCATCGTATGGGCCAAAAGCGCCCAGTGACCATATATCGTTTAGTTGCAAAAGACACCATAGAAGACAAAATTGTCGAGCTACATAAGCATAAACGCGATTTAGCCAATAGCTTATTAGAAGGTGGTGAAGTGAGTGGCAAAATGTCTGTGGAAGATATGATGGCCTTGATTAAGGATATTGATTAGGGCGATTTATTGCTTACAAAAGCGGCTACCAATTTAAAATGGGACAGTTTCTTACATTGAGCGGCTATATCTACCTGGAAATTTGATTTAAACTTACACCATAGATTCAATACCTTCGCCAAAAGTTAGGCCGCCCTGGCGTGAATTCTGCCGATTTCTGCGGCCTCGAAAATTCGG
>CAIVYW010000376.1 GCA_903910205.1 uncultured Methylococcaceae bacterium
TATTGTTATTATAAACAAACTATTATTGACTGCAAGATGATGATTAGAATTTTTTACCTAAAACTTAACATAACACCCGTTATGCGACGCTTTTTTACTATGTAACTTTCTTTCCTTTTGTTACATAGAGCGGTATTTTTAAGCTGATTGTGTCGAGCGCTTTTTTAACTTGTTTTTTCTTGTTTTTAACCTTGTTTATAAGAGCGTGCAGCCCTTGCTGGGCGTGGCTTGCAGGCCTGCTATTGTCCTATTTTACGAGCTATTGTCCTATTTTACGGGTTTGTTATCCTATTTTACGAGCTATTGTCCTATTTTACGAATTATTATCCTTTAAAATTTGTTAGGACAATAGCGCGAAAGGTGGGACAATAAAATCTATTATCTTAAAAAAGGTTGTCGGACAATGACAAAGCCACTCATTGACATCCTCCCCCACCTGAAAGAAGGGGATTCCTAGTTTCCTAAGAGTGAGTATGTATCGCTACTGCTCACTGGTTTCTGCTGCTGACGGCATTACTGCACCGTTCACTTCACAGACTAGCCCCGTCTATCCGAGGGTTATTTTTAACTCACGAACTAACATAGTTTAAAGGCTTTACTATTATCGCTTGGTTATCGCTGATACAGATTTAAAACCTTTACTACTGAGTTGGAGTATATTTTATGGGCAAAAAAAGTCAAGAGCATCCTTACATCCCCGCCCTGAACGGCGAGGTTTTGCGGACAAAGCATGATAAAGCATTAGACGAGCGACAATACATCGTTAGCGATCACTCGATAACCATGAGCAACGCACTAACCCGCGCGGTGCACAGGCTGACGTTATCTGAGAAAAGGCTCATAATGCTAGCGGTATCAAAATTAAATCCACTGGGCACATCACCTGCGCCGGCCTGCACCAAAATTTTTGCGTCGGAATACGCAGAAACTTACGACGTAAGCATCAATACTGCTTACGAACAGCTAAAAAGCGCAGGAAAGGTCTTGTATTCGCGATCGATTATGTTTTTTGATCCCGCGCATAAGCGCGACGGTAAACCGATCAAGCCCGCAGGAAATCTGGTGCGCTGGGTCGGTCGTGCGACGTACCACGATTCGGAAGCATGGATAGAACTAGCGTGGTGGTCTGAAATTTTGCCGCATTTAATCGGCCTTAAAAAAAATTTTACGGAGTATCAGCTCAAGCAAGTGACAGCAATAAGATCTATACATTCTTGGCGATTACTAGAGTTGCTAATTCGTTTTAAATCAAGCGGTTGGGCAGAATATACGATCGAGGATTTTGCAGAATCTATGGAAGCAACGACGAATCAAAAAGCAAATTTTGGCAAAATACGGACTCAAATTATTGAGCCGGCGTTGAAAGAATTGATCGAAAAGGACGGCTGGACCATAAAATTTACGCCGATTTTAGCGGGTCGCCGGGTCAGATCAGTGCGATTCGATTTTAATCGCAAATAGCTATTGTCCTATTTTACGTGCTATTGTCCTAAAAAATTTTAATGGATAAAAAAATTTAAAACTTATGCTAAAAATAATCATCACGACAACTCTCGCGATTGCGCTAACGCAATCAGCGGATGCAAAGCAGCCCGTAGGTTGGGGTGAGTGATAACGAACCCCAACGCAACACACAACTTGTTGGGGTTCGCGTTGCTTCACCCCAACCTACCGGGCTGGTGGCTACGCGTTGTTTTAAATCGCTACGCTCCCGTTGTGTTTTTTGCGTGTTACGCAAAACACTTGTTTTAAAACGCGCGTCCTGCGCGGCGCCTCCCTGCTGCGGTTGTGCTGCGCACTTTGTTTGAACTCGCTTCCGGCTTCGCCTACAGCTCAAACAGTAGCCATTTTTTTTGGTATTAATTTTTATACCGATTCACTACAACCATTAAAAAAATCCAATAAAAAAATAGTTAGCTTATTCACTAATATATGGGCTAAGATTACAAATGAACCACATTAAACCGGAGTAACAATAATGGCAACCGAAGCATTCACTATTAGAGCCGAAACAGACATCGTCCATAAACTGGATAGTCTAGCCGGATCACTGGACAGATCACGTAATTATTTGGTTAATCAGGCCATAAAAGCCTATCTACAAGCCAACGCTCCGGCATGTGACAAGATCAACCAAGGCATAGCCGCAGCAGATCGTGGCGAAGTCATTGCCCATGAAGACGTCATGCGTGAAATGGACGATTTGATCGCAAGCAAAGCCCAAGGTCTTGCATGAAAATAGTCTGGACTCAGCCAGCCCATCAAGATTTACGCGATATTTTTACTTACATTGCCGGAGACAATCCCAAAGCAGCACGGACGCTACTCAACGAAATAAAAGAGCGTGCCGTTTTACTTCAGGATAATCCCTTAATAGGCCGCCTAGGGCGCATTGAAGAAACCCGCTAATTAGTGCTGACCGGTACACACTTCATTTTGCCCTATCGCGTAAAAGACCAACAAATACAAATCTTGGCGGTATTGCATGGCGCAAAGCAATGGCCGGAAAGTTTTACAGCTATTCCCGAGAGCCACTAAATGACAGTTAAAGAAGCCACAACACGAAAAAAAACCTACACGGTTTTTATCTGCGTTATTTCATAGTTTTGATTCCAATCCAACTGCAAATTTTATTACGGTGATAACTTACGCCAACAAGATTTACCAGAAATAGGCAATCAAGCTAAAGTTTCAGAAGTTTTATCAGGTCGTCGTACTATCATTCTTAGACAAGCAAAAGCCTTGTCGGAGCGCTTTAACGTCGACTTAGCTTTGTTTGTCGATTAACTAAACCAATTAACAAATTAACAAATTAACAAATTATAAGGAATAATTTTGAGTCTCTATCTAAGTCTTAAGCAAGCTAAAAGTGAAGAAGATGTTAAGGATATATACATTAAAGCCCTTGGCCTAAAAGGCTATACTAAAGGGTTAGTTGATATACGTACTGATGAAATATGGTTTGAAGCTAAAGACACTGGCAAACATTCTAGCTATGCCATGTTTACCCAGCTCTTGCATTACGTCCAAGACGGACTTAATAAAGGTGAAACTATCCCACCGTTTTTGGCAGTTATTGATACTGAAAAAGCCGCATTAATGAAAACGTCTGACGTAATGCCATTTTTAGCTAAAAAGACTATTAAATGGGGAAAGTCAGCTAGTCAATATCCAAAAGAAGCATTAGATGAAGTATCTACTCATATCGGCACACATTTTGTTTCATTCAAAATATCTACACACGAAGATGAATTTATTAGCACGGTTAAAGCTGCGATAAAATCAGGTGACATCATCCGTACACAGATTACACCAGATAACCTAAAGCAAGTTTTCGATAAATGGGTAACAATGATTGGGCGTGAAATTAACGGCGTAACAGACGACGATTACGCGCTATTGTTTTTTGCTGACATCATGCATGATGGCAAGACTAAAACACATGAAAACTTACCAGCGGCCTTATTGCATCAAGATAATGCCCCCGTTTTTAGCTTAGCTGGAAAACTATATGAGCTAGGTAATAAAGAAGGTTACCGCCAGTTTTGGGCAATCTATCATAAGCCACCCAAAGCCGAATACCGCAATTACTTGCTGGAACGCCGCGACAGTTTGATTCCACTAGACGAGCGCAGTTTTAAAGGTGCGTATTACACGCCCCTAGCCGTCGTTGATAAAGCTTACAATAAACTAACAGAAACGCTAGGTAAAAACTGGCAAAAAAACTATATCGTCTGGGATATGTGTTGTGGTGTCGGTAATTTGGAAGTTAAACACAGCAATCCGCGCAATATCTATATGAGCACTTTGGATCAAGCGGATGTTGATGTAATGAAAGCCACTAAAACCTGTGTGGCGGCACAACGTTTTCAATATGATTATTTGAACGACGACATTACCGATGACGGCAAGATTGATTATAATCTGACCAACAAAGTGCCTGAAGGTCTACGCAAAGCCATAGCAGAAGGCAAGAAGATTTTGGTGTTGATTAATCCGCCGTATGCAGAGGCGACAAACTTTGAAAATATTGCAACAGGATTAAACGCTGAAAATAAAAGCGGGGTAGCAAAAACAAATTTTTCTATTACAGCAATGGCAGATTATGGCAAGGCCAGCAATGAACTCTTTACACAGCAGCAATTCAGAGCATTCTAGCGCAGCCTACAAATCAATGACTTAATGGGTATTAAAATTTTATTTTTCCGGCTATTTAAGCTTTAATGATCTATTTTCCATTAACTCCATAACCTAAAAATTATATTCCCAATGAAA
>CAIVYW010000377.1 GCA_903910205.1 uncultured Methylococcaceae bacterium
TAAGGTTTCGAAAGTTATCAAACGTTTCGGTCGGGGTTATAAACCCCGACCGGCATCGATTCAAACGTTTCGGTCGGGGGTTATAAACCCCGACCGGCATCGTGCCTAACCCGAGCTACGCAAGTACCTAAACAAAACCAAGATGTGCAGGCATTAAGAGGCGCATCAATCCAGTAACATAAATAATGCGCTATTTTGCTTAGCACATCCTAGTTTTAACAGTAGAAAGATAGTTTGTCGCCTTATGAAAATAGAGATCAATAAGATAAAACTCCCCGCCATGCCGATGGTGGCACAGAAAATTTTATCGCTCAATATGGACAATGATAGGGATCAGGATGCTCTGGTGCCGGTTATCTGTCAATGCCCCGTCACCTCGGCTCGCATTATTTCAATGGCAAACTCGGCGGCTTTGGGTGCGTCTGGAGGCCCTGTTATCAGCTCGGTTAAAGAAGCTGTTCAACGTATAGGCATGAGTAATGCCTATAATTCTGCGTTAGCCAGCGCTTTATTTACCTTGAAAAGCCAGTCTGGCGTCTATGAATTTGATAGTAACAGAATATGGAAACATAGTGCTGAAGTAAGGCAAGTCATGCTTGCCTTCGCAAAGCTGATGCGTTCTTTTGAGCGGCCATCGCCACAAGATATCGCCTTGGTTGCGCTTTTGCATGACATTGGCTTTCTCGCCTATAGCGCAATCAGTTCAGAGCTTACCGATACTTTACTAGAGCGCATAAATAATGGCGATAATAGCGATGAGGTTTCACAAGAACTCTTTGGAATCTCTCATGATAAATTAGGTGCCGCATTGCTCTCTTCGTGGGGCATACCAGAAAAAATAGTCTTTGTTGTAAAATGGCATCATTATAAGTTAAACAATTATCTCTATAATGAAACCTATGCTTTATGTAATCTCTTGATTATTGCCGATGCCGCGCTCTCGCATTCTATTAATAGCTATGATCCACTCTCAACCAGTGTGACATTTGAGCAAGCGCTAAATTTCTTGAGCATCAATGCCGAAGACTTTGACATGACTTTAAAAAACCTTAAAGCTGAGGGTGTTGATATTGTTTTATAAGGTGGTTTTTAGTTTAGAAATGATGTCTATTCAACTAGATACCTTATCTAACAAGGCAAGACCTAGGATTAATATTAAGGTTCCTAAGATTAGAAACGCAGGCCCAAACAGCCACAATATAAGGGGTAAACTAAAAAAGAAGCTGCGCGTGCCTAAGGTGTAATAACGTCCGGCTTTATTTAAATACAGGTTGGTTTGTGATGTTAAGTTGGCATCAGCAAGACCGATCATATAGCCTACGTGGTTAAAAAAACGTATGGCCATAGAGAAGCTGTAAAAGGCAATAAAGAAATCGACGACTAATAAACCCAGTTTTAATGCGGCTAGTTCATTGGAATAAGCGGGTATTAAATGAGGTAGGTTACTTTGGAGTAGCCATTGGCTTAACTTTTCGCTGCTCGTTAAAGTGCCTATAATGAGCAAGATGGCGGTCGAGGCCATAAAGTTCGCGGCCATCACAGAATTACGCAAGGTTTGTATGGCAAGTAGGCTGTTATTGTTGCTTGCCAAGATCATCTGCACCCAGCGCTCTCGTATTTTTGCATTAAAGCTATGTGCGCTAGAATCCGGTGCGCGTTTTGTGCGTTGCCATAAATACAGGTAGTACAGCACGATGAGCACCAGGCAAATGCTTAAGCTGAAAAGTTCATATTTTAAAGTCACTGCTGCCATGCTATTGTTAGCCTATTTAAGTGTAGAGTGTTTATTTTTCTGGCATCAACGTAAAGCAAGGCAGATGCTAGGCTTAAGGTGGGGCAGTGCAAATAGTATATTATTTTCACTCGATGCGCTCATCGTTATACATAAGTGTTAAGGAATGTGCCGATGAAGAAGGCGCAGCGTGACGGGGTTTATAACCCCGATTGGGTGCATTTAAACGTTTCGGTCGGGGTTGCAAACCCCGACCGGCATTGGACTAAACAAACTCGATCATACTCGGTGGATGCGCTGGCGCTTATCCACCCTACAAAACTGGTGTATAACGATGAGCGACCGGCATTGGCGGTTAAAAATGAACGAAAAATACCTTTGACTTTGAACAAAGTATCTACAAGGATACGGGTATCCAGTGCTATGGATTTTGCCCCCCTGCCGCAATGACGATGCTTTTGCATAGGCGACGCATCTTTACATCAGGAAACTATTAGACCTTATAAGCTAACACAACAGAGATTTTATGCGATGGAAAACATGAAGCGAAGCCGCCATTCTTCCCCTGAACGGCTGGATTTTACGCGACACAGCGATGAAATAGCCAAGAACAATCTGACGTTTTTGCATAATGTCGGTGATGGCCTTCATATTCTTAATGTTGAGGGCAATGTTATTGAGGCCAATGATTCATTTTGCAAGATGCTGGGTTATACGCGAGATGAGATTATCGGTATGAACGTTGCTCAATGGGATGCGGGCTATCATGAGCGGCAACAGGTCTATTTGCTAATTGAGACCCAGTATCGCTGTAAAAATGGGGCTCTATTGGATATTGAGGTGAGTAGCCTAGTGTTAGAGCGAGACGGGGCGCGCGTCATCTTTAACGCCTCGCGTAATATTAGCCAACGTAAATGGTCAGAGCAGCAGTTACGTATCGCTGCCATTGCTTTCGAGTCTCAAGAGGGCATTATGGTGACCAATGCTGATCTTCATATTATTTGTGTTAATAGTGCTTTTAGCCGCATTACCGGTTATGCAGAACATGAGGTGATAGGGCATAAACCTCATGTTCTGAGTTCTAATCTACAAAAGGTGTCTTTTTATGAGGCTATGTGGTGTAGCATTAAGAGCAACGGTTCTTGGCAAGGTGAAATATGGAATCAACGCAAGTCGGGTGAGCTTTATTTAGAATATCTGACGATTACTGTCGTAAACGATCAGTATGATGAGATTTCTAACTATGTCGGTACTTTTCTGGATGTGACGTTAACAAAAGAAGCTGTCGATAAGATTGAAAGACTCGCTCACTATGATTCATTGACTGAGTTACCTAATCGCTTATTACTACAAGATCGTTTGAAACTGGCTTTAGCGGTCAGTCAACGTAATGATCGTTTAGGTGCGTTGATACTTATTGATATGGATAACTTTAAAATACTCAATGATACCTTGGGGCATGATAGGGGGGACTTACTGCTACAGCAGGTTGCCCAGCGCTTGCTGCTGTGTGTTCGCGAAACGGATACGGTTGCCCGTATAGGGGGGGATGAATTTGTCATCATGCTGGAAGGTCTCTGTGATCACGTTACTGAGGCGGCGGCTTTTGTTGAAAGCATGGCTAATAAAGTATTAGCGGTGCTTAGCCAATATTACCAGTTGTCTGTCCATGACTATTACTGTACATCCAGTATGGGGGTGACTTTATTTAAAGGTCATGAGCAGACCGCCGATGAACTATTAAAGCAGGCTGATATTGCCATGTATCAAGCCAAAACCTCAGGCCGTAATACCCTGCGTTTTTTTGATCCGCAAATGCAAACGACGATTAATAAGCGGGTTGCTCTTGAAAAAGAACTGCGCGTGGCGATCACTGAAAAGCAATTTATGCTTTATTATCAGGCGCAACTCGATGACAGCGAGTATATCGTCGGTGCTGAAGTTTTAATTCGCTGGCAACATCCCAAGTTGGGTTTTATTTCTCCTGTTGACTTTATTCCCTTAGCCGAAGAAACGGGATTAATATTGCAGATTGGGCTGTGGGTATTAGAGACTGCCTGTCAGCAGCTTAAACTATGGCAAGGCCGTGAGCTGACAGCGCATTTACAACTCGCGGTTAATGTCAGTTCGCGGCAGTTTTATCAAGCTGATTTTGTTGAGCAAGTGCTACAGTTGGTGTCTACTTACCAGATTAATCCAGAGCGGCTTAAATTAGAATTAACGGAAAGTTTGGTGCTTGATGATGTCGAAGATACCATCGCTAAAATGCATGCTTTGCGTGCTATGGGTATTCATTTTGCTATGGATGATTTTGGTACCGGTTATTCTTCGTTATCGAATTTAAAGCGCTTGCCGCTTAATCAGCTTAAAATTGATCAAAGTTTTGTGCGCGATATTACCAGTGATACTGATGATGCAGTGATAGTGCAGACTATTATTGCTATGGCTAACAAGTTAGGCATGGAAGTCATTGCCGAAGGTGTAGAAACACAGGCACAACGTTTATTTCTTAAGAACAATGGTTGTTTGCTGTTTCAAGGCTATTTGTTTAGTAAACCGATTCCAGTGGATCAGTTTGAGTTGCTGCTGAAAGTTATCGAAACCTAAAGGTTTCGGTCGGGGGTTTGGGCGTTACGGGGTTTATAACCTCGTTACTCATGTTTGATGCTACTATTATCGTTGAAAGATCGGCAAAGACAGCCATATCTGCTACTGCTTTTTGATACAATCGTTCACCATCAAATTTAAAGGAAGCACCATGCCGTCACTACGCGTAGCCGCCGAACTGAACGCGGGAACTTACTATCTCACTTTAACGGTGCAACGTTGGTATTATCTGTTTGACCGCTATAACCGCTGGCAGATCATGGCCGATTCGATCCTTTATTGTCAAGATAACAAAGGATTGGAATTGAATGGTTATGTTTTTATGCTGAACCATATTCATCTTATCGTTACTTCGCCGGATATAGCCGGATTTTTACGAGACTTTAAACGATTCACTACGGCTAAATTCAAGGCTAATCTCGAAACCACAGAGCCGAATGTTTTGAAGCTATTTATTGATGCGCAGGGAAATTATCGGTTTTGGATGGAAACGAATGCTCCGAAGAAAATCGAAACCCCTGCCTTTTATCTTCAAAAGCTTAACTATATTCATCAAAATCCGGTACGAAAAGGCTATGTTGCTCGTCCTGAACATTGGCTTTGGTCATCGGCCAATCCAGCTTCACCTCTCCTTAGCCAATGGCTTGCAACATGATGTAGTGCTGTTTAGTTTGTGCTGGGATTCCGCCCTAGATGCCGGTCGGGGTTGCAACCCCCGTCCTGCTTGAGGAAATGCCCCTGGATGCCGGTCGGGGTTTGCAACCCCGACCGAAACGTTTGGATGCTTCGATAGCTTTCGAAATGTTAAGCGTTAAGTGACGCTTATCCCTAGCTCAGGTTAAACGTTAAGGACGGGGTTGCAAACCCCGTCCCGCTTAGTTTGTGCTGGCATTCCGCCCTAGATGCCGGTCGGGGTTTGCAACCCCGACCGAAACGTTTAGATGCTTCGATAGCTTTCGAAATGTTAAGCATTAAGTGA
>CAIVYW010000378.1 GCA_903910205.1 uncultured Methylococcaceae bacterium
CGCAATGTGGTGGGCTTAGCTTGATGCGTATGGTCATGAGGTCATGAGAGCCGCCTTTACGCGGCTAAAGCCGCTCCCACAAAAAAATGCTTAAGTTATTATATTTTCCTTCCTTAACTTTAAATTGTCCCACCTTAAGTGGCTAGCCACTCTAAACTCAGCAATTAGTTAACGTCACACCGATGTCAACAGCAACTCAAACTGATCCACTGGAATCGGCTTACTAAACAAATAGCCTTGAAACAGCAAACAACCATTGTTCTTAAGAAATAAACGCTGCGCCTGTGTTTCTACACCTTCGGCAATAACTTCCATGCCTAACTTGTTAGCCATAGCAATAATAGTCTGCACTATCACCGCATCACCTTCATCATGAGCAATATCACGCACAAAACTTTGATCAATTTTAAGCTGATTAAACGGCAAGCGCTTTAAATTCGATAACGAAGAATAACCCGTACCAAAATCATCCATAGAAAATTGAATACCCATAGCGCGCAAGGCATGCATTTTAGCGATGGTATTTTCGACATCATCAAGCACCAAACTTTCTGTTAACTCTAATTTAAGCAGCTCTGGATTAACATGATAAGTAGACACCAACTGTAGCACTTGCTCAACAAAGTCAGCTTGATAAAACTGCCGCAAACTGACATTAACAGCCAGTTGTAACTGCGCTGTCAGCTCACGGCCTTGCCATAGTTTAAGCTGCTGACAGGCGGTCTCTAATACCCACTGCCCGATCTGCAATATCAATCCCGTTTCTTCCGCTAAGGGAATAAACTCAGCAGGAGAGATAAAGCCTCGCAACGGATGTTGCCAGCGAATTAAAACCTCCGCACCAATAATATGTTCATCGTCATTAAGCTGCGCCTGATAATAAAGCATGAATTGCTTTTCAGTGATCGCCAAACGCAGTTCTTTTTCAAGAGCAACCCTAACACTAATCTCGGCTTGCATTTTCGGATCAAAAAAGCGCAGCGCATTACGGCCTGAGGTTTTAGCTTGATACATAGCGATATCAGCCTGCTTTAATAGCTCATCAATAGACTGTTCATAACCTTTAAACAAGGTTACACCAATACTAGGCGTACTACGATATTCATGTATAGACAATTGGTAATTCTGATTAAGCTTAGCTTGAAGTTTATGACCAATGGTTTCAGCAAAAGTAGCCGCTTCCGAAGCCCGATCGCAGAGATCTTCGAGCATGATGACAAATTCATCACCTCCTAAACGGGCAACCGTATCCGTTTCGCGGACACAAGACAGCAAACGTTGGGCAACCTGCTTCAGTAGTAAGTCCCCCATATCATGGCCTAAGGTATCATTGAGGTTTTTAAAGTTATCCATATCAATAAACATCAAGCCCCCCCAGTTTCCACTACGATGACTGGCTGCTAAAGCGAGCTTTAAACGCTCTTGTAATAATAAGCGATTAGGCAAATTAGTCAGTGAATCATAAAAAGCTAGCCGTTCAATTTTATCGACCGCTTCTTTTCTTAAGGCAGCATCAACAAACGTGCCTACATAATTTGAGACCTCACCATGAGGACCTTGCACATTAGTGATCGTCAGATATTCTAAATAAACTTGGCCATTCTTGCGGCGATTCCATATTTCGCCCTGCCAAACACCCGTAAGATTAATATCCTTCCACATGGCCTTATAAAAAGAGGCATCATGTCGATCAGAGCGTAATATATTGGGCTTTTTACCGATAACATCATGCTCTTCGTAACCGGTAATCTTAGTAAAAGAGCGGTTAACCCTAAGTATTTTAAGATCCAAATCGACCACTATAATGCCTTCTTGCGATTCAAAGGCAATAGCCGCGATACGCAATTGCTGATCGGCCCATTTACGCTCACTAATATCTCGCGAGGAATTAAAGAGTACTGGATTACCTTCTAATTCTAAGGCTAAGCTACTGACCTCTATATCAATTATCTGACCATCTTTACAGCGATGTCTAGTCTCAAATATAACGGTACGCTGATACTCGAAGAGCTCCCTAAGCTTTGCCTTTATTTGGTCTCTATCAAATAAAGCATCCCATTGCGCGACATTCATACCAATAATCTCATCTCGCGTATAACCCAACATGGTGCAAAATGAATCACTGGCCTCAATAACATTGCCGTCAACATCAAGAATATGAATACCATCACTGGCATTACGCAACATGACAAAATTCTTCTCGCTCTCTTTATGCAGGGCCTGCTCAATGCGAAGACGCTCACTAATATCGCGAAAATAACCTATGACCAACTTTCTATGATCGTAATTGATATAATTAGCCGAAATCTCAACAGGTATAAACTGATCACCCAAAATTCGATGCTGACTAATGAAGGTCAGATGATGGTCGCTTTTTAATTTCCCCCATAACCGTCTAAGTGTTTTAGCATCCGTTGCTACGATTAAATCCCGCGCATGCTTCATAGTTAATAGGGCATTCGACATACCAAAATG
Organism: uncultured Methylococcaceae bacterium; assembly: GCA_903910205.1. Taxonomy (GTDB): domain Bacteria; phylum Pseudomonadota; class Gammaproteobacteria; order Methylococcales; family Methylomonadaceae; genus Methylobacter_C. Next base: position 2,476 of record CAIVYW010000378.1, read on the forward strand.
ACGACAAGCGGCTTCATTAACAAAAATGATTTTAAAGCCCTGTTCGGCATCGAGAATATAAACAGGGTCGTCAGTGTGTTCAATCAGCGCATTAAACATCTTCAGTTCCTTATCCTGATGATGTAGTCTCTTTGAAGCACTATTTAAAGCGGAGACTAGCTGCTGTAACTCCTTGGTAGTCGACATTTGCTCTAGCACTTGTCCGGAGTTTTCCGGTAGTGTATGAGCAAATTGAGTCGCTCGTCTGATTTGTAAAATAGGTCGACGCAGCACCAATACCAGCCAAAGAGTAAATAGCATGACCGTAAAAACAGTGAATATAGCGGTCTGCTTAAAAATATGGTGCTGAGTTTTAATCACTTGCTCTAGTGATAGCTCAGAACGCACCCAACCTAAAGGACTACGATCGCCCCCAATAGGTACCCACGTTATTATATGATTAGCCTTTAGTATCGAATTAAAATGATCAAAATGAGGCAATGCTAACTGCCCCCCATGAGTAATTAACCAAGCTCCGTTTGTTACATCACGTTTTACCTGAACAATAACGTGCTCTCGGTCATTAACAACATATAAACCCTTTAAGTTAGGATAAGCCGTAAATTGAGTAACGGTTTGCTCAATACCCGCATAATTTTTAACAATAACATCTGAGGCAACCGCTGTAGCAAGCCCGCTAGTGATTAAATACGCTTCCTGATAAGCTGACTGAGTTGCCAGCTCAGCTTGCTCAACAGCGACATAGATACCTAAAGAAAATATAGAAATAATAGAACCTAAGGCAACAATAAGCGCTATACGAACCAATAGGCTGTTAAACCAATGCTTCATTCGCCCTCATATACGGTAAATTTTTCAAGACCCAGCTTTTCTAGCGCTAGATAATCTCGCCGGTAATTAGCCGCCATCGGCTTGGGTATTTGGATCGCGTCAAAGAGTGCCGCATTAGTAGGATCAGCGGCTAGCGCTATAAAGCTAGCCGTTACTTTAGCTCGCAACGCTGCTGATATACGCGGATTAGCCATTAAAGGATGCGGAGCAAAACCTGGTGTCACATATAAAATTCGTAATTGATCACGCACATCAGCAGGCTCTCGATCAAAGGTATTATTAACGCCTCCGCCAGCAACCACATCCTCCATCACGACACTGCGATAGACATTACTATGCGTTTTAACAAAACTAGGCACAATACTAATCTGTTTTTCAGCCAGTAACGCTTGTATCAACAAAGACGCAGCAAAAGCATTAGGCGCAGGAAAAGCCACCGTCTTACCATCAAGCTCTGCCACCGACGTAATAGGACTATCGTTTCTAACCACCACGATACCTTTTAGCAGTTCGGAAGAATCTCTAAGCAGAGCAATATAGCCCTGCCGCTTTTTAGCCACTATACAGTGATAAGGATTTACAAAAGCAAAATCAGCCTTGCCTTTATAAAGTGAGGCTTCAAAAGCAGGAATAGTCGGAACAATCATCAATTCAAAATTAAGCCCCGTTGCCGCAGCTAATTTGTCCAGCACAGGCCGCCATGCTTTATGGGTAGAAAGAGCGGTTAACTGAGGTACGATATAAACACTATAAACTTTATTCTCTGTTTCAGAGGCTACCGCTATGCTTACACCAGAAACAATAACAGCAAAGAGTAGATAAAGCGGATAAAACCTAAATTTTCGTATCATTGACTGTCATTATAATGTAGTTGCCGTTTACCAAGAACAGGCTATCGAAACTACGCGCCCCTGTTACGGTAAAATTTTACGATTCGTATGCTTACTAAAATACCCAATAGCCCTATATAAAGCAAGGGCTGACTAACATCTAATTTCACTAGCCACAAATAATGTAAACAAGCTGTTAATGCTGCGACATAAACCAGCTTATGCAAGCTAAACCAGCGCCGACCTAATCTCTTCTTAAAGTATTTTGTTGAGGTGATAGCCAAAGGCACTAATAACAAATAGGTGAGCAAGCCCAGCACGATGTAAGGACTTTTTGGCACTTCATCTATAAAGGCCGTCCATGACCAAGACAAATCTAGTGCCACATAAACTAGCCCATGCAAGCTCGCGTAAAAAAAAGCCAACAAGCCCATCATACGCCGGTAACGTAGTGGACTCGCTTGCTTAGTGATTATTTTAATGGGGGTTAACGCCAAGCCTATCAACAAAAATCGTAACGCCCAATCACCCAAACGAAAATGTAAGGTTTGTATGGGATTAGCGCCTAATTGATCGTTCAGCGTAGCTCGCACTAATAACAACGCCGGCACTAAGCCCAGAAAAACAATCAGAAATTTTAGTATCCGTCTGTTGTTTCTGGCAGACATCATTAAGGAACGAGCACGAAATAATATAGTCAAGTAACATCGAGCTCCCCCCTTTGAAAAAGGGGGGTTGGGGGGGATTTTTAAAATCATAGTTGCCGAAGTTATTTCATGCACATTCCTAAATGGACTGTGTTAAATCCATACCGGTATAAAGACTCGCGACTTGCTGCCCATAACCATTAAACAATTCAGTGGCGCGTTTAGGGGTAAAAAGGCTACTACCCAACACCCGCTCTCGGCTCTGACTCCAGCGTGGATGAGAGACCTCTGGATTAACATTGGCATAAAAACCATACTCACTAGGTGCAGACTTATGCCAAGCAGTATCGGGCATAGTTTCCCTAAAATGAATCTTAACGATAGCCTTGATACTTTTAAAACCATATTTCCAAGGCACAATTAGACGTAAGGGCGCACCGTTTTGATTCGGTAAATCTTCACCATACATACCCGTAGCCAGTATCGTTAAGGGATGCATGGCTTCATCCATACGTAGACCTTCTACATAAGGCCAGTCTAAAATAGCCGAATGCTGCCCGACCATGACCTCTGGATCATAAAGCGTGGTAAATTCAACAAACTTAGCTTTTGAGGTGGGTTTAAAACGCGCCAACATCTCGCCTAAAGGAAAGCCCAACCAAGGCACCACCATAGACCATGCCTCTACGCAGCGAAATCGATAAATACGCTCTTCGATGACATTGTCTTTTAAAATATCGTCCAGATGATAAAGCCCCGGTTTGTCAATCTCACCACTCACCTCAATGCGCCAAGGCGCTGTTTTTAAAGCCTTGGCTAACTGAGTTGAGTCTTGCTTATTGGTAGAAAATTCATAGTAATTAGTATAATTGATCGCATGTTCACGCGCAGTGATCGCTAATTTATCGGCAAGTTCTGCCTGTGCCTGCCCTAAACTCGGCAGTATTAGCCCTGCTGACAGCAGCGCTGTAGCTTTAATAAAAGCGCGTCTAGAGTCAAAGATGGCTTTGTCGGTGATTTCTGCACGTAACGCATTTGATTGAGTATGAATATGTCGATTCATGGCACTAGACCCTTTAGGTTAAATCTGCTGTAGCGTTAAGCATACCGGAACATTGTATAAAGTAAAATGAGCTGCAACTTTGTGATGGGCTACCCACTTAAAGCACTCATCGTTATACACACACCTAAAAGC
>CAIVYW010000379.1 GCA_903910205.1 uncultured Methylococcaceae bacterium
ATCGCTATGATTACATCAACTCGGCCGTTGTTGCCCATTTAAGAAATGAGCCAGCGCCATCACTTTTACCGCAAGAAGAATTAACCGTACCTGACAAAATAGCGGCCTAATATTGGCTGGGTAGGTGAACGGTTACCGATAATAATAGGCACTATAGTATGTCTGGATAGTCCATGAACAATACCAATTTGAACGGGGGAAGTTGCAGTTCCTGTCCGTTGCGAAAAAGTCATCATCAATTTAGTTGGATCATTTATATCAGTATCGACACCCGCTTGAAGGGGTGGGTTACTTTGATTGATGCTGTGCACTTGAAAAAATAACACGGGGCTACCGCCATTGCTAATCACCCAATTTCCAGTGCTGTCTGGTGTCCAGATGGCTGAAGGAGCCAGTATCCAGTCATTTGTGCCATCAGCATTTCCAAATTGCACTTCAAGTTCCCATCGAACATGAGTACGAGGGGGGATAGGCCATCCATTAAGCATGCTCCTAGCATTCCCCCACGTAGTATTATCCCCTGCGTTATATCTGACCATTGTCACTGGGTTACCATTTATAATCTGCTTATCAACTCGACCAGGAAAGCCAAGATTTGTTATTAAATTAGCATCCAGCTCATAATCTCCAGGGAGGACTGGATTAAAAGTTTGTGGAAAAAGTGGATCCCAGGCTTGTATATCAGCTACATTGCTAGTGCCTGTGCTAGGATTAAGAAAAGGTACATTGCCACTATAATCAAAGGTAGGCGATAACCCCGACATTGTGATCGGGGTCATAGTCCCCTGAATATTTATATTATAGGGCTGCATCGCAACGAAGGCATTGCTTGCACTGGCGCCGAGATAATTCACTTCGGAATTAGGTATAGGTAGCAAACCAGCAGTACTAGGTTTTTCTTGAATCTCCTTGTTTATCCAAGCAATGATATCGTCATTGGCATGCCTATTAAGGTAAAACCAGACTAGCGCTGCGATGAATACAAAGATTGCCAATCCCGCCGTATATTTCTGTATGTGTTTTTTCATTATCGTTCCACAAATTATAGTACTTTATAATGGTAAGCAATAAATTATGCCAACTCTCCTATTAGTTTTGTAAAGACTAGCAAGTAAAGTGAGTTATTTTATAATTTCCGCATACTAACTGATTCATGGTAGCGATACTGCGACCTTTGTCTAAAAAATATAAATAAAGCGTTGTCATAAATCTAGCATGAAGACCCAAAGTCACAACGGAAGTTCCAACATGCGTCGTTTAAGATCAGCCCACATATCCAGTCGATCTGCGTTAGCAAGTTGCGGGCCGTTACCGTTGATTTTGGCTAGCCATAAACCATCACCGTTAAAACTATATACAAATAACAAATCGCTGCGATCTGTCGCGGATTTAATGTTCGGATTCAAGTTATCCAATACCAGCGGCACCGTATTCGGAGATTCAAAATAAGTTAGCACCATATGAGAAAGATTAAGATTAGACGCTTTGACATAAGTAATTCTTAGTTTACTTTTGTCAACACCAACCTCTAGTAAAGTAAAATATTTGGCGATTGAAAAATCTTCACAGTCACCGACTCCTTTAGCTAAGAGTTCAATCGGTGTTGCCCAATAATCATTATCTAACCATACGATAGTGTCATCGATAAACCTGATGTTTCGATTAAAAAAATCATTAACGTGCTGTAATTTATCTTTTTCTGCTAATGTCTTACCCTCTACTATTAATTTATTCCAATCGAAAAGCCGCTGTTTTGCCGCGAAGCCATATTTAGACTCAATTTTCTGTAATAGAATTGGCTCAAGTGGATACCATGGCTTAATCTTGCTTGTAGGCTTGAAATAAATACTTACTATAGTAACGATAAAAAATATACATGCAGCACATAAAAAGATAGTCAGGCGCTTAACGACTAGCACCCTCAATCCCGATTACTTTTAAAGTCTCATAATCCTCATCAGTTTGAATATTTTCGGCAAGTAGAATGATATTTAACAAAATACCTATGTAATGCATGGTTTGTATAAATTCATATTTTTGTCTAGAAAGACTAATGCCATTGCCTATGTCTCTAGCAAATCTTATAAAATCTGGCTTAAGTTTTTTAACAAGCTCAGAAGATATTGATTGGCTTTCGAAGCGCTTAATCATTGCTCGTCCGCCCCATTGATGCAACACCTCAATAAAATTGCGATAAATATCTAGTTCTTTAGCGACCGCATAAGCGGAAAAACTAAAGACTAGTTGCTTGATCACAAAGGGATTATTGTTAATTAGTTTTTCCAGCCAAATATGGAAATCGACATTTTTGATGGTGTCGATAGACAAATTAACAGCAATCGCATGTAGAATACCTGTGCTGCGGATATGCTCAAGCACCTTAATGATCACACCTTTGTCAAGATCAACAATTTTTGAAAATTTTTCGGCAAGTGAAATAAAAGGTCCAATAACTACTAATTGACCGCTCTTGTTATAGACTTGAATACATGCTTCTTCCATAAGCAGTTGTCCAGTTTTAAAACTAGTAATTCCACCAATATAGGATAATAAATAGTCATCATTATCTAAACAATTAAGCACTAGTTCTTTCCAGGCGAAAAGGTCTTGAGCAGCCTCTTTATCAGAACGAATATAGTATTCATTTGCGCCAATGAGTCGCGCCTGCTCATAGGCTTCATAAACTAATTCTAATAAATTTTCTGAGGTAGCTATTGGATTAACAGATGCTATACCAATATGGGTCAAATCAGGCTTCGAATATTTTTCACCAAGTACCTTAAAGTTGTTACTTAAGGCGTTGGCTATCAACTTAATCTGTTCAATGTTGCTGGTATTGATCAGAATGGCAAAATCACCGCCGTAAAAACGGTAGCGTTTCATGAGGATATTGGGATGCTGTTCCAGCGATTTTTTCATCGTAGCTACAAACTCTAACAGAAAAATATCAATAGTATTGTTGCCAAACTCCTTTGCTAGATCAGGTAAAATGTCTACTTTAATAATCATCAAATAAGACGGACTATAAGCCATCAGTAGGTTTTTTACATCCGTTACGAATACTGTTTTTTTATAAAGACCACTTAAATCATCACGTAATAGTTTCGCGCCTATTTCGTCAAGCTTATTATTGAGCGCAGCAATAATGCTTTCTATTTTTCTAGACATCATATTTATCGATAACGTGACATTTCGGATTTCACTGATCCACGGCACGTTTTTTATCGTTCCAAAATGTCCACCGGTTATTTGTATTGCTAATTGATTGATTCTATTTAATGATGTCAATGTTATCCGTAGTAACATTGCTAATAATAGCATTGAGACGATGAACGCAATAAGTGAATAGAAGCATGTGGTTTTAGCCTGCTCATATAGTTTTTTATAAGCAAAAGAATTATTTATGGTGACATACACCACACCGCGCCTCATCCAATTAGAACTAATTTCGCTTTCTGCAGTAATTAACGGTATAGGAAAATAATGGATAAACCAGTCTGGGACACCTTTAACGCCTTTATCGTTAGTAAGGGAAATTAACTCTTTGTTGTTAGCGTCAACCAAGCGTATGTTTTTATAATAACTCATGTCAAAAATAGCACTTGTCATGATTTTAATAATGGGGTCGCTGGTATTCGATATATATGGGCTAAGCGAAAGTCCTAGAGAAGTTGCTGTATCCTGAGCATGCCCTCGGGCCTCACCTTCTAAATAGGATTTAATGCTTATCATACTTAAAGCAAAATTACCGCTAAAAAGTATTAAAAACAAGACGGTGATTAACATTAACAATTGTTTTGATAAAGACATTTATTACTCTATTTATCAAGCTAAGGAACGAGCACGACACACTTCGGCAACTATGATTTTAAAAATCCCCCCCAGCCCCCCTCTACAAAGGGGTGAGTTGTATGCTACTTGATTACATTATTTCGTGCTCATTCCTAAGCTAGATGTCATCATGTAAAATATTATTTGGCGCTTAATTGATCAATCAATTGCTTGGTCTGGCGAATATTTGCACGACTAGACGCACCAAATACGATGGACTCAATATTTTCCTGTTGACAGACATATTCCAGCGCTTGCTGTGGAGATATAGCTCCTGAGGCAAAAACAGACATTGCAATAGGACGAAATTTACGTGTTGCAATAGCACTTTCATAGACATCAATTCCACCACACATTCGAAAACCTATTTTATTGATATTCGAACAGACAATGGGATTTTCAATGTTCAGCTCCTCTAAGACATCCAACAACTTGGGCATATTCATGGTAATAAAGCCCGGCTCTGCATTATATTTGTTTTTCACATGGTCTGCGAAAATCCGAAATGCCTCCTTAAAACCAAGACCCAGCAAGAGATCCGTTACTACATTTTGTAAAAAAATGACGGGGGTCTGTAAGTCGTGAAACATTTTCATTTCTGCGTCAATCAGTAACTGCCCCATACCTTCGACATCCTTTTTAGCGAGTGACATACCGCCTTTGAGCATCGCATTCAAAGCGCCCTCTTCAGGAAGAAAGCTCCTTAGCGCGTCTAAAATACCGACCTCTGTTACTGCATTGGCATACTTATGAGCATAAGGCATGCATGGATAAAATTGATAATCATGATAACGCTCTGGATTGGCGCGGATATGGTCGCAAACCTCGCCTATACGTTCATGAGTAGTACACATAAAAACCTTGATACCTTCATCATAGGCGTCATCTAAAACATCAATAACCGCGTTGATATCCTGAAACTTCAGGGCTTGGGATCGTGCTTTTTCTTCCGACATATGATTTACGCCGAAAAACTGATTGTCACCAAATAATATTCTTTCCACTTTGAATTCCTCTTTTATCATCTAACTGGAAACATGACCAGTCTCTATTTAAGTCAATAAACTTTTAATGCTAGCCAACAGCCCATTTTTCTCTGTAGACGGGGTCTTTTGATTTATCAGACAATCGGCATTAATGTGACTACTGTCAGAATCTTTTATTATCATGGCTGCCACAAGGTCGGTATCCCAAGCAGAACGGAAAGTGCTTCGAGTATCCGTTCGTCCGCCCTTGATACGTTGGATGAAATGATCAATTTGTTCAGAATATTCCTCGCCGCGAAGATAATACTCAACACTTTGAGTCAACTCGGTTGTATAGCGGGTATTCCAGCCCTTATTAAGATTGAGTGCTACATTCGGTTCGTCACGTAAGAAAATACGTAGCTCTTGCCGATCTGCTGAAATCTTGCCATGAGTTCCCCAAAGGGTCATATGGGTAGACATTTTACGAAGACTCTCATCGCTCCAATTTGCAGCGATCTGTCCGGTCTTGCCATCTGCGTAAAAGAAAGTGGCATAGACTTCATCTTCGACATCCCGTGAGAAAATCTTGTTTAATACCGAACCACCAACAGCATCAGGACGACCCATGATGTAGTTAACCAAATCAATACCATGGCAGGCATAATCATAGAGACAGCCACCACCCTCGTTCTTAGAGGTCCGCCAAGTTGAGCCTTTGGGTTTAAGTACAACTGGGCCATAAGCTTCAGCTCGGACATGATGAATCTGGCCGATAGCCTTTGCATCCACCAGTCGTTTCATTTCTTGAAAGGCTTCTACGAAACGGTAGTGATAGCCCACTTGGTTTACTAAGTTCTTGCTCTCGGCAAGCTCTACCAGTCGCAGTCCTTCGGCTAAATCCAGACAGAAGGGCTTTTCACAAAAAACATGAATAGCCATGTCCAAGGCAGCTTTCACCATCTCGGCATGATAGCGAGAAGGTGTCGCAATAAATACCGCATCGGGTTTTTCTTCATGCAGCATTTTTTTGTAGTCGGTATAACATTTAATACCCACGTATTTGTTAAGTATATCCAATACATAACTGGAGGTGTCACAAACAGCGACTAGCTTAACGTCTGGATGAGAATTAATAATAGCCTGATGGGAAAGCCCCATCTTGCCAAGTCCAATTAGCGCTACACGTATCATTAGATAACCTTAATTAAAAAATAGTAATAAAAAGCATCAGCCATTAACAATGGCGGACTTGATTTTGTCATAGGCTTGACGACCTTTTTCTAGCAACTCTCTGTTGGGTGCTTGGCGAGAGGATTGCTTAAGGTATTGAAGAGCCTCTTCTGCGGTTAAATGAGGTCTATGCAAAAAAGCGTTTTGAGTTAAAAGGTATCTGTCTACATCCAGCAATTCATCTTGATAAACTGAAATAGTCGGTATGCCTAATACGGCCATCTCTCTAGTCATGATGCCTCCTGCACCTATAAATAGATCACAGTCGGGGGCAATATCCGCAATATCCAACGCTGTCTTTATAACGCGGATACCTTCAAATTTTGCATCAAGATAATATTGAGCCTGTTCATTTCCTCTGGGTAAAAGAATAATATCAACCTCATCTTTCATGCCTAATATCAGAGTATCCATAAAATTTTTGCTGCCTTTGTAATACTGAGCAGTCCAAGGTTCGGGTCGGATATACACGGTACTTCGTAACGTATTCTTTTTATCGAGTATCTGCTGATCAAGACGCTCGTTTAATTCCCAAAGATAAATGCCCTCTTTAACCCCAGGGTATTGCACTATCTTTTTTGGATTCGCTAATTGTTTCTTTAACTTTTTAATGCTCAGAAATTCTGGAATCATGATCTTATTGGCACATAGGAAGGCTGGGATATTTCCCAACGCATGTTCGTTATCATTCATATAAATACAACGGATTCCCAGCAGTCGAGAAACTAACGGGGCATTAAAGGTGCTTTGTGAAATTGCGACGTCAATATTCTTCTTAACAAGAAATTTCTTCATATGCCAAGCTCTGATAGGAAAGCCAAAAATTTTATTAATGAGCTTTCCACCATAATGAGTCCCTACGACTGTGTACTTGAAGCCATGCAAATCAAGCAGATCAACAGTATTAGCAAGAGGACGACAAGTAATGATGACTTCATGCGCCTGCTGGAGATCACGAATCATTGCACCAAATAAATTGATGTGCGGTGAGTTTGAAAGATCAAACCAAATATTCATAGAATAACCAATAAGTCAGCAATTCAGAGCATTCTAGCGCAGCCTACAAATCAATGACTTAATGGGTATTAAAATTTTATTTTTCCGGCTATTTAAGCTTTAATGATCTA
>CAIVYW010000380.1 GCA_903910205.1 uncultured Methylococcaceae bacterium
TAGTTAAAAATAACCGTCGGATAGACGGGCTAGTCTGTGAAGTGAACGGTGCAGTAATGTCGTCAGCAGCAGAAACCAGTGAGCAGTAGTGATACATACTCACTCTTAGGCAACTAGGAATCCCCTTCCTTCAGGTGGGGGAGGATGTCAATCCTCCGATATCTATAAATTACTCATATTAATTAGCGAAGGTATTGGGCTTTATGAAAATATTAGTGACAGGATCTGCAGGATTTATAGGATCTTATACAGCGTTGCGCCTCTTGGAAAGTGGGCATGAGGTGGTAGGACTCGATAACATTAATGACTATTATGATGTTAAGCTTAAATACAGTCGCCTTGCAAAAGCGGGTATAGTTCAGCAAGAGCTTGCTAACTATAAGTTCGTACAAAGTAAGCTTTATGCTAATTACCGTTTTATACAAATGAATCTGGAGGACAACCCAGCCATACAAATGCTGTTTGCTAATGAACAGTTTGATCGGGTTTGTCATTTAGCAGCTCAAGCGGGCGTTCGATACTCTATTGAAAACCCTTATACCTATATACAGAGTAATATCGATGGTTTTTTGAATATTTTAGAAGCCTGTCGCTGGAACAGTATTGAACATTTAGTCTATGCCAGCTCAAGTAGCGTTTATGGTTTAAATGGAAAAGTTCCTTATTCCGAACAAGATTCTGTGGCTCATCCCGTCAGTCTTTATGCGGCTACTAAAAAGACTAATGAGTTAATGGCACATTCTTACAGTCAGCTCTTTGGCCTGCCCTGTACTGGCTTACGATTCTTTACCGTTTATGGCCCGTGGGGCAGACCTGATATGTCGCCATTTTTATTTGCTGATGCTATTTTAAATGATCGGCCTATCAACATATTTAATAACGGCGATATGCTGCGTGACTTTACTTATATTGATGACATTGTAGAAGGTATCGTGCGCTGTATTGATAAAATACCTGAGCCGAATGCAGAATGGGATGCTAAAAATCCCGATCCCAGTTCATCTACCAGTCCTTATCGTATTTACAATATTGGTAATTCATCACCGGTTAAGTTAATGGACTTTATTCAGGCCATCGAATCAGCCTGTGACAAAATCGCCGTGAAAAACTATTTACCCATGCAAGCTGGAGATGTCTATCAAACCAATGCCGATACGAGTGCATTACAGCGAGACATGGACTACAAGCCTCGCACAGTACTTAATGAGGGCATACAAGAAACCATTGCATGGTTTAAAGACTACTATCAACTCGGCAAATAGCATGTAAGGTCGGGTTAGCGACAGCGTAACTCGACGAAACCGATAGGTCTAACCAACTAATCGCCGAAATTCTTCGGTAAGCAGACTCACCCTGGTATCCCATGAGTTTTGTTGCGCGTAATGAATGATCGCAGAGGCTTGCCAATCTTTTTCTAGGGCCTGTAATAAAGCGGACAACAAAGCCTCAGGATTACCAAAAGGCACAACCGTACCGAGCTCGGCGCTGTTAACGACTTCTTTATTGCCGCCAACTTCCGTGGTAATAACCGGCAGTCCACAAGCCATTGCCTCTAAAAAAACATTCGCCCAGCCTTCGTTTGCGGTAGCCAATACGAATACATCAGCGGCCGACAAAGGTCGCTTTAATTGGTCTGAAGGATAAGCTCCCAAAAATCGAACATGATCATCAAGTTTTAATGTCTTAACTTGCTGTTGCAGAAGGCTTTTGATATTACCTTCGGGACTATCTCCTCCGACAATCAGATAAATGAGCGTGGGATACTGCTTTAGCAATGCCGGTAATAGCTCGATAACTCGATGAAAGCCTTTGCGGTCTACCAGAGCACCAACTGAGATCAATACCTTGGCATCTTTGGCAATATTCAATTCGGCCCTAGTAACGGACTTTTCTAGCGGATAAAACTTGAGTAGATCAATGCCATTGCCTACGACACGAATTTTATCGGGCTGCGCACCTAAGGATACCACCAGTTGTTTAAGTGAATCGGAGACTGAAAACACAAATGCTGCTTTTTCTAATGCCGTCAATAGCCTCTCTTTACGCCCAGGCAGTTTAGACAAAGGCACTTCCGTGCCTCGCAAGGTAATAGTGACTGGAACTTTCAGCCAGCGCCCCAATAAAGTCGCCGCATAGCCGTCTGGGTAAGCAAAATGCGCATCGATGATATTAAATTGTTTTCTCAGTTTAAATAGCATCGGCAAACTGCCCAAGGCCATAAAAAAGCCATCATAAGATTTGAATAATCCTGGGATGGAAAAAAATCGTGGAAAATAAACCTGCACACCTTGCTGCTCTTCATGGCGACTAGGTTGAGGTCTAAAATGGGGGCGCCAATAACGCAATAATCCTTGAAAAGGAAACCACGGCACTGGCGAGACAACAATAATTGGAATTTCTTGATTTACACGAAACATTCTCTCCCGAATAAATACCCCAGCATTAGGGCGTATATCACTAGGATAGAGTGAACTGAATACTACGATATTGGGAGTTTTATTTTTCATTCAACGCTGTTGAGCCCTAAAAGTGCAATCCATAACAATACGGAGATCATAACCCACGGACTTCTAGAACTAGGGGATGATAATTGGATCGATAATTTATTAGCAATGACATTAAATGAAAATAACGGATGTACTTTTGCACTATGATAATTACTTTCGGCATTAGTCATGTTTTCAAATACACGAGGTATATCTGCATCAAACCAAATATTTCCCGCTCCTTCTTCTAAAATTAAAGGATTAATTTGCTGCGCACCATGATAGCTTGCAATTGCTGTCGCAAATGCAAAAACAGCAATTATCAGAACATCCAAGCAATTTTGTCGAAACCAAGCGACGATATTAGCAAGAAGTAGATTATTATTTATAAAAGTAAGCATATTTTGTCCATTAGAGGTAGGTGCTTGATGCAACTCACATCCATTTATTACTCTTGTTCATAGATTGCGACTTGTTTTTCGAAAAATCACCTTCAACGCTGAAGTGAACGTGTAAACTTAGCTGTAAATGTACTTTCTCTGCTGCTACACAATAGCCGTTTTATCTTTACAGCCGTTTTAATTAGGCACTAAAGCAAATCTTGTATTCCAAAGCGTCTTGCAATATCTTCCAAATCAAAATTCAAAATCATTTCTTCAGATTTATTCGCGCCACGTATATAGTTTTTTGTTCCAATTACTGAAAAATGCCCTTCTTTTACCCATCTCTCACTGATACTAATAACCTTTCCTTTATAGTATTTTTCCCAGAACCTTATACCTACACCATGATCGTTGTAATACTTCTCTCTTAACAAATATTCTTCAGAACCTTTTTTTACATTCATATGAGATGAAAAATTTCTCCACCATCCACAACCATTATTAAATTGATCTTCGCTTGCCAATGCTGTCGTACAACCCAACAATTCCCAATATCGATGATGTGAGAATTTAAAGAAATTTCTTAATCCACCATATGACTTTACTGCCGCCATTTCACCATTTGCTAATCTATCAAAAATGAGCGCTGCTTTTTCCATTTTATGTCTTGGTAGCAATAGATCGGCATGCCAAAAAGCTAAAGTGTCTGTCCATAAAAACACTAACTCTAAAGGCACATGGTTAAATAAGGCGGGTAAATTTAATATTTCATTAAAATCAATGGCAACTGCTCCCTCAACCAATTCGGGCTTGCCAACACCACAATTAGGATCCCAACCTACAATAGGTGTCCAGCCAACCTCAGACACTAGTTTTTGTTGTAATAAACACCATTCATTATTCATATTCCAACAAAGCCAGGGTTTTGATATTCCATCTACTTGCTCATGCCATTTAGCCGTAGCGGCTTCCACTATGTCCATAGTAACATCAAATCTCGCCCAATTCCCGGTCCCTGCTAGGCCTGTCGTTTTGGAAATATCCCACCCAGTAGCCGTTTTAGTTGATACGTCCATAAATACCTCTATATTTTCAGATAACGTGTATTCACTACACCCACTATTAACTAAAGCCTGCCTATTCCATAATAGGCAATACCCAACTTCTTCAGTAATTTAGGCTGATATAAATTTCTACCATCAAAAATAACGGCATCTTTTAAAGTATGTTTAATAAAATCAAAATCTGGACTCCAAAAATTTTTCCACTCAGTAACCACAATAAGAGCATCAGCTCCCTGCAACGCATCTTCTGCTGTTTCTACCAATGTTAAGCCTAGTTTATCACCATAGATTCTATACGCTTCAGACATGGCTTCTGGGTCAAATGCTCTGACATTAGCACCTGCATTAATAAGGGCCTCTAGTATGACGCGGCTTGATGCTTCACGCATATCGTCAGTTCTAGGCTTAAAGGCCAAACCCCACATAGCAAAAGTTTTGCCTTTTACATCACCGTGATAATGCAGAAGTATTTTGTTAACTAAAACTTGTTTTTGGCGATCATTAACATTTTCTACCGCGTTTAATAATTCTGCTTTATAGCCCATTTGTTGAGCTGTGTATTCCAATGCTTTTACGTCTTTTGGAAAACAAGAGCCTCCATATCCGCAACCAGGATAAATAAAAGCATAACCAATACGGGAATCAGAACCTATTCCATTTCTAACCTGCTCTATGTCGGCACCTAAGAGTTCAGCTAAATTAGCCAGCTCATTCATGAAGCTAATTTTTGTAGCTAACATGGCATTAGCGGCATATTTGGTCAATTCAGCCGAACGCACATCCATGATAATGACGCGTTCATGACTACGATTAAAAGGCGCATAAAGTACCTTTAATAATTCAGCTGTTCTTGGGTTATCCGTGCCAATAATAATGCGATCTGGCTTCATAAAGTCATCTATTGCTGCACCTTCTTTTAAAAATTCAGGATTAGACACCACATCAAAATCTATAGCGTCACCCCGACTTTCTTGTGCTTTTAGTATGACGGCCTTTACTTTATCCGCTGTACCAACCGGAACTGTCGATTTATTAATGATAATGCGATAATCATGCATATTTTCAGCAATGGTATTGGCCACCTCTAAAACATACTGCAAATCTGCACCACCATCTTCATCTGGCGGTGTACCCACCGCTATAAACTGAAAGACACCATGATTAACAGCTTCTTGACTATCGGTAGTAAATCTTAATCGTCCAGCTTGTTGATTTTCTTTTAGTAACGTCTCCAACCCGTACTCATAGATAGGAATGATGCCTTTATTTAAATCGTCTATTTTTTTCTGATTAACATCAATACACAAGACATCATTACCTACTTCTGCCAGACAAACACCGGTTACCAATCCTACATATCCTGTACCAAATACTGTTACTTTCATGTTTATTTCCTAAGAGTTAGCTATCAAACGCAGATAGATATTTTTATAACAACTCACGCTACGAGGCCAATTTCGCTGTTGCTCTACAAACGAGCGTCCAGCCTTGCGCAAAGCATCCCAGCGCTCTGGGGAGTCCAGTAAACTCAGCACCGTAATGGCCAGAGCATTTTTATCACCTGCTTTAAATAAACAACCCGTAATGCCCTCTTCAATTAACTCTTTATGCCCACCTACATCAGACGCAACCACTAACCTGCCCTGAGCCATTGCTTCTAATGGCTTTAAAGGCGTTACTAACTCGGTTAAACGCATGGATAAACGCGGATAGATGAATATATCAACTTGGTTGTAATAGCGTTGCACTTGCTGATGATTAATACGGCCAGTAAAAATGACATCTCCCTCTAAGCCTAACTCTTGAACTTTCTTTTTAAGCAAGGCTTCTTGTGGCCCACCACCCACTAATAACAATCGGATAGCCGGCTGTTTTTGCAAAATAATCGGCAATGCCTCCAGTAACAATGACAGACCTTCATAAGCATAAAAAGAGCCGATAAATCCCAAGACTATTTTGCCTTGTAAGCCTAGCTGAAGCTTTAATAGTTCATCAGCGGCCACACCATAAGTAAATTGTTCTATATCAACCGCATTAGCTATTACAGTAATTTTTTCAGGCGCTATGCCTCGAGAAATAATATCTGCACGCAAACCTTCACATATTGTCGTAATAGCATTTGCTTGTTTAAAAACATAAGTCTCTAGCATTTTAGTCAAATAATATCGAAGTCCACCTTCACTTGCCGTACCATGATCAACTGCGGCATCTTCCCAAAACGCTCTACATTCATAAACTAAAGGAATATTATGTTTTTTGGCACATTTAAGAGCTGCCCAACCATTTAATGCCGGTGAATGAGCATGGAGCATATCGGGCTTTTGTTGCAAAATAAGTTCATTCAATCTTTTTTCTAAGCTTAGAACTATCGCCCATTGATTTAAAAAAGGCACTTTTGCTAGCCAGCCGTTAACCGGCTCTGAACGATAAAAAGTAAGCCCATCAACATCTTCTATCTTAGCTTTAGCAACATGATGTTTAGCAGAAGTTACCTGTAGCGTTTCCCAACCTAGTTTTCGCTGTTGTTCTAATATAGCTTTAGTACGGAAGGTATAACCGCTATGTAAAGGAATAGAATGATCGAGTATATGCAAAATTTTCATAACTAATTGATACAGTAGGTTAATGATGACTAAGTACTAGTCGTTAAATCTTTAGGTAATAAGGGGGGCCATTAACTAAAACAACATATTGACCAATAAACTGATGATCTACAATAAACCATGTTCCGCAAATGAATAAGGCAATCCATCACCAATAATAAAATGATCTAAGACACGTATTTCAAATAACGCCAGCGCTTGTTTGAGCTTATCGGTAATTTGTTTATCAGCCTGACTAGGCTCAGAAATCCCTGACGGATGATTATGAGCAAAAATGACGGCTGCTGCATTATAGGCTAGCGCCTGCTTAACAACTTCTCTGGGGTATACGCTAGCGCCATCTATTGTGCCCCTAAATAATTCATCTAATTGAATGACTCGATGTTGATTGTCGAGAAACAAGCAGGCAAATACTTCATAACTATAACCCCGTAATTGAGCACTGAGATAAGCACGAGTAATCTCTGGACTCGTTAAGGCGCTTCCTCGTTGTAACACTTCTTTAAAATGACGCTTAGCCATTTCAAGTACCGCTTGTAGCTGTGCATATTTAGCACTACCTAAACCTAAGCCTTTACAAAATTGTTGTTGATCGGCATCTAACAAGGCTTTTAATGAACCAAAATCAGCGAGCAGCTGTTTAGCTAAATCTACCGCTGTTTTACCAGGTGTTCCTGTACGTAAAAAAATAGCCAACAATTCTGCATCTGTTAAAGCAGTAGGTCCTCTCTGTAAAAGCTTTTCTCTAGGTCTATCTTCTTCTAGCCAATCTTTAATAGTCATGGGTTATCATTAAATCCAATTAGTTTTAAATAGAAAAGCATTAATTTTGACTTACACTAATCATCAGTAGCCACATAAATATATATCCCCAAACCTGAACTTATTTATCTGCTGTTAATTTATGTAAGCGATTTTCCAAATCTTTTGATTCTGGAGAGAACCTAAGCCCCATTTTAATAGTGTCCATTGCGTCCTGCTTCATATTTAGCGTTAAATAATAATCCGCTAATTTTGCATAAGCTTGATGATACTTATTATTTAATTGTATGGCTTTGTTATATTCAGCGATTGCAAGGGCCGTTCTTCCCGTCTTTCCTAATGCTTCTGCTTTATAAAGACTGACACTATCTAATAATTCATGTTGGCTAGTAGAATGTTCCTGAACATACTCGAATTCACCGACTGCAGTTTGATATTGACTTTTATCACCACGATCCCCTCTTATGAGAGACTTCATACCATGACAAAAATGCTGAGTGTGTTGACCTGGCATATTAATAGCTTGCTTGAGATATTTAGCGTCCTCCTTAAAGTTACCTATTGATAAGCCCAGACAAAATGGAGGCAACTGCCTCGCTTCACTCTCCGATATTTGATAAAAGTCAGGTGGTCGATCACCTAGTGCTGTAGGCGAAAATAAAGGGCTTAACAAAGTAAACAATAGTGCTAATTTTTTGCTCATAAAGAGGTTCTTTTTTTTCTTAAAAGATTACGCAAAAAAGTATTAATTGCATTATGTAACCGCCATAAGCACTTAATAAACAAAGAAATTGATTTTGTCTCTGTAATAAGCGGGTAGCCAAATGTTGCTAAGGTATTACCAACAGCCCCTTCAAAAGTCGCTATTTGTCTGCGAGTCATCTTGCTGCGCCACTTGCCCTGATTATTTTTTTGCACTGTTTTTTGTAATAAAGGTGTTTTTCCAGCCTGTCCAGATTTTTTGAAATTTAAAATATCATCACTATAAGGCTCATTTAAAAAAGAACAAAGTCTCTGTAATGTTATTTCAGGGTTATCTAATAAGTCTTCATATCGAACCTCATAATAAACCTTTTCTCCTAAGTCTTTTCCTATACGACGACCGCCTTCAACGTAAATTTCCCAATATTTCGCCGCAAAAAAAGTATTATAAACGCAAAAATCATGCTGTCTTTCAAATAGGGATAATGCACAATCACGACCATCCCGAATTAGATGTATAAACTGAGCTGATGGAAACATCTGTAACAAGGTATTCATATGTAAAACATAATAAGGGGTTTTATCACCCCAACGCTGTTTACCTTCACCCAATGCATTTTTCTCGAATACAGCAGAAATAATATCGGGAATCGTATTTCTTCCTTCAGCGTATAATTCATCGGTCAACCGATCAATATCAAATTTAATACCATGTATGTCGGTATCAAGAAAATCAGCGCTTTGCCGATACATAGCCTGCAATACAGTACGAATATTTTCTATTTTTGTTAAATCACCAAATTTTTCAGAATTACGATAAAGAGGAATCATAAAATGCGACTCCCCTGTCGGCAAGGAAATATTTGGATGTGATCTCAACATATATTGCAACAAAGTCGTTCCAGACCTTGGGGCTCCGACAATAAAAATTGGATTATTTAACATGGTCATAATGAGGGTAAGGTTGAAAAAGATAAAATGTTTTTTATTTTTAATAGAAAAAACTTTATCGTACTTATTTTTTCGGTAATAAAAATAAAATCTTCTGGTAAATATTTTTTAATTCGCCAATGTAGTTTCTGTCTATCGGCATAAAGCTTAATATTGTATTCGGATAACTCAGGATTATACTGATGAGCTATTTTATTTAAAGACGTTATGGTGATACTCTTACTCCTATTGATTAACTGAAATAAATTTTCTAGTCTAACAAGAGGAGATATTGCCTCATGAATTTCATCGAAATCATAATGATGCAACACAACAATAATAACCGGATTTAACTTTGTAAATAATTGTGCATTATCAATTGCCGCCATGACATTTTTTAATTGGCAGGTTCTAGGAATAATTGGGATAGCATTCGTTAATAAACTTGGTATTTCCCAACCTGCAGAAACAAACGAATAATTCAATCTATTTGCCGCCAATAGTGTATTCGCATCAAAACTATTCCATGGAGGAACGAAACCTATAGATTGGTCTCCAAATAGCTGACTTATTATTTTTTTTCCTTCTATTAACCATTTAAATTGTTGTTCAAATGTCAATGCAACAAACTCTGAAGGATTTTTTTTACTTGGAATAGCGTTATTTTCATGTATATATCCATGTTGTGAAATTTCTATACTTCCTGCATGATAAGCTTTAATTAAATGCGATGCTTTTGATTTGTTAAAATGAATAAGCTGCCCTTCAATTTTTCTAAAGGGTATAACTGCAAAATTAATAGGGATATTGTATTGGCAACACAATTGTATAATTAACGTTTCAAGGCTATGATTACTAGTCACAGAAGGATCATCAAAACGGAAGGCAATTTGAATCATAAGAAAGTATGTGATTGTAAAGCCAACTGCTTTTTATGAAACTCCCTCATCATTCCCCAAAAGTAGGCAACATTCATTAGTTGTCGAAAAGCGGAATTTGGTCCGTTAATTATACTAAGCAGTAGATAATCACCAATTGACCTCATGAATTGAGGAAATACAAATAAAGGAATACCCAACAAAACGCGCGGATAAACTATACAATCATTTCTAGCCTGTAATAAACCTGCATTATTATGCAACATTAGAAAGAACTTCGGTTTTAATTGATGGGCAAGAATTTTATGTAACACAAGAGCATCCGATTGGTAATAAAATTGACCGCCGACATCTGCCAAGCGATGAAAAAAATCAGTTTCTTCGCCTTTAAATAACTCTTCTTTTTTTAATCCTGCCCCTTTTCGTCCCATTTCTGTATCGAACAAACCTATCTTATCGAATACTGAACGCCTAACCGCCATATTACCGCCAAATGGAAATTCCTTATAGCCATCCATTGGGCGCGACTCATCACCAAAATCCTGATATCCAAGAAAACCATACATATCAGGAGTAATCCATTTAGGTAATTTAGTTAGACTTTTTATATGAATGCGTCCGCCAACAGCATCACAATTTTGAGTAGTGAAGGCATCGACAATAGATTGCAGCCAATTTTTACTGACCCTAATATCGTCATCTATAAAAACAAGAATCGCACCATTAGAAACGTTGATACCCTGATTTCTGGCATGAGAAAGCCCTTGCTTAGCTTCAAAGGTATAACTAAGCTTAAAATGCTCCTGTGCTGCATAATTCTCGGTAAATTGCCTAGTATGATCACTAGAATTATTGTCCACTAACAAAACTTCCCAGCTAAAAGGATTATTGATTTCCTGAGAAGCCAAACAATCGAAACATTCCTTAAGATTATTGACTCGATTATAAGTGCAAATAACAATGCTGATATCCATAAAGTCACCCTAGCCTTGATAGTAATCTTGCCGAATAATATTTCAACGGGAAAAACCAACTCGCGTCATTCATACCAAATCTAATTTTTAGTTTAAGCTTCCACGTTGAATCATCACCGTACACTTCAATGCGATGCAATATTAAAGGGTTGCGTTCAGTATTATTAAAACCCGAACGTGTCGAACAAGCCGTTTTAAATCCTGCTTGCTGTACTAATTCACTCGTTTTTTCAGTTAGAAGTCCATAGGGATAGGCAAAGTGCCTACACTCTATTCCTAGCTGATCTTCAATAAGTTGTTTTGATTTAATTAGTTCCTTGCTTACGTCGCCATCATCCAACTCGGTTAATCTAGGATGAGAAACCGTGTGTGAACCAAAGTCTATGCCCTGACTTGCCATGTCCTTAATTTGTGTCCAAGTTAACATTTTGCGCTCAGAAAAAGTTAACTTACTCATCCATTGATTAGTTTTACCTATTGAGCCTGTCGCCAAATAAATGACTGCCGGAATCTTATAGCGTTGCAAAATAGGAAATGCGTTACTGTAATTATCTTCAAAGCCATCGTCAAAGGAGATCAAAAAAGCTTTGTCGGGTAACGGCGTTTGGTGAAGGTAATAATCTTCAATCGCATTGATACTAATAGGTTTAAATCCTGAACTTAATAGCATTTGCAGATGTTGTTCAAATTGCTTAGGCGGACAGGCATATTTAATTTCAGCTGCCGTTTTTGGCTCTGAAATCATGTGATACATTAAAATTACAAAACGTTGCATTGATTTTCCATTAAGCGCCAACAGTCATTATTTCTTTTCCAAAAACAATACCAATTTACTATACATAGAAAGCGGTAATGAAGCGGGTATCAGGTATTTGATGTCACCAAACCGCCAAAAACCATTAATTAATAGTGTTTGAAATAACTTTTGAGCAGAAACAAAATCTCGCTTCCAGAATGCCTCAAAAGCCTGACTGCGCAATGGCTCATTAATCAATTCATTACGTATTGATATATCTAAATGCTGAATAAGCTCAGTATGTTGATCTACAAAGTCTTTTCTAACTTGCCAAGCATCTAAAACTTGTCGCCATTTGACTGACGATATTTGCCCATGATGATGCCAGCGGTAAAAGGCTAGGACTTCGGGAACACGAACAATCTGTTGAGTAAGCGCAGATAGTCGTATCCAGAAATCATAATCCATGGCACTAAAGCGGCGAGTCGAAAATCCCTCTAACTTATTAACGATGCTTCGACGTGTAAGCGCCGCATGAATAGGCCAGGGACAGCCTTTTAGAAAATCTTCATGTAGATTACCTTGTTCATAAGCTGGCGGCACATACTGAGGTCCATCTTCACCATTTTCAACGACATTCTGCCAACCGCAATAACTTAAGTCTGCATTTGCCTTAATTAAGGCTTGATATAACTTTTCTAGGCAATCAGGTATCCAATAATCGTCGGCATCAAGAAATGCAATAAATTCACCTTTTGCGTACTGTAATGCCAAATTACGAGCAATATAAGGACCACTATTTATTTGCTCAAGAACTGTTAAAGTAGGATGTTTTTTCGCGTAGTCACATAACAAATTAGGACTACTATCAGTCGAACCATCATCAACAATAATCAATTCTATATTAGAATAAGTTTGCCTAAAAACATTGGCAATAGTTGATTCCAAAAAGACTTCGGCATTGTAGCAAGGCATGATGACGGAGATTAGCGGCTTATTCATGAGCTTTTCTCTGTAATATAAAAAGTCAGTGCTTTTTCAATCACTCGTTGCCAAGTAAATTGTTTAGAAAAATGCCTGCATATGTGACTATCAAAAGTCATATCACCTTTTAAAAATCGCTGTAACGCATCTTTAATATTTTCAACTGTGGGCTCATCAACAAAAAAACCACTTTTCCCCTCACTTATAGCCTCAATTGCCCCAGCTTGCCGAGTTGCTAAAGAAGGCGTCCCACAAGCCGCTGCTTCCAGATAAACAATACCAAAGCCTTCGTGACTATCAGGTAATGTGGAAGAGGGTAAAATAAATAAATCAGCTAGCCGCATTGCAACTATTACATTTTCTGTAGATTGCCGCCCAAGAAACTTAACTTTATCTTCTAAGCCTAGGTTTTTAACTTGCATTTCTAACTGTGTCTTAAAAGTACCATCACCAATAATGGTATAACGAAAATCAAATTGAGCACTTAACTGACTAAGCGCTTCAATCACTCGCTCTACATTTTTTCGTGGTTCTGATAATCGTGAAACCGTTAATAATTCGGGTATCTCATTACTTTTATTCTTCAGTGATGTAGCCAAGAAATTGTTACTAACACCGACTTGAGCAACTAATGTGTTATTTACACATTCTGGGAAATTTTCTATAAAAACCTGCCGGGTGTAATGACTATTGGCCAAAATAGTCTTTGCTTTAGGTAGTGCCTTTCGCATATATCTCGATGTTAGCTTTTTGCCAAACCACCTGTCTAATGGTGAAAGTATGTTAACACACCTCCAAAGTGGCCTCCAACTTGCAAAATATGGCGTACCAGTTAATGGATAAGGATTAAGAAAATCATTACCATGAATAGAAACGACCACCGGCTTATTAGTTTCCAATGCCAGCCAACTATGGGCAGCATTCATAACATGCCAAGCATCAACGTCATACTGCTTCAAAATATTCCGATCAAGTCGGCGGCAAAATTTCAACACTGGACATAAAGTAATACCTGGTATAGAAAGCGTTATATCATGATGAGAATGCACAAACACCGTCACTTGGTATCCAATAGTCACCAAAGCTTTGGCAAATTCAGCCGCATAAATTTCTACGCCACCAATATCAGGGGGAAATTCTGAAGTTACAATTCCGATATGCATAATTAAATCCTATTATTTATGGTTGATGCCAATAAGCCAGTCTCGGCTATTTACACTCAATGTAGAGTTAATTACTCGACCGCCCTTTGAGTCATACCATATCAAAGTAGGTTCTTGCTCTGACACCCATGAAACAATGACAGATTGTTCTGAGGTATTAACCAATAATAATTCCATATGTTGACCATAAGACAAATTAGCCATAAGCAGCTCTGGATTAATCATTAAGGGTACGACCACTTGTTGATTAATGGCTAATGCCTCACCATTAGCTCCCAATAAAGAGGGCGATATGCCAAACTCAAGATCATGACACTCAAGCATCGCCTCTACCAACCATAGCCGATACTTCATATCTGGCTTGGCAAGGCATCGATAATAAAGCGCCTCTGACCAAAAACCGACAGAATAGCGTTTGCCTAGAGTCAGTTCCCTGTAACGTTTAATTAAGTCGCTACTTTGAGTAAAGTCTATAGCCTTGTCCAAAATACTTTCATCAAAAGCATCAGGAAAAGCATAGGCATGACGCGCCAAATCCATTAAATTAATGGTTTGATAATCTATCGCCCAAGTTCTTAACGACAATTCACGGTCGATATAGCCATTGGGCATCACTAAGCGTGGATAACGGGCTTTTATATCAGGCAGTTTTTTAATTAAATAATCTGCGGCGAAACGTTTAATAGCACGTACTGGCAATGAAAGCGTACTCGCCGTCTCAGTAGGTAGCATCGTTAAACCGATAGCCAAAAACAAAGGTTTGTATAACCAGTCTACAGGTGACAGTTCCAAAACGGCACGCGTTGACTGTAATGCAAATTCCACTAGATATTGATATTGCTTATCGCCTGTTAATCGTCCATAACGATTAATGGCGATTGTAGTATCCAGATGGGTATTTAATACCAGCATATTCGATACACTTTTCCCCAAGGTTTTATTAGCTATCCATTTAAAAGGGCCGCTATTCATAGCTTGTTCGGATAACTCCAAAGAATCATGTAAAAACCATATACCACAATCTAGCTGATCGGTCGTTTTTGAAAGAAACGTAACGGCTTTTTGTAAGCTAGTTTTAACATGAGGACAGCCAGTGCGCTGAAACTCATCCATCAATAAATGCACACCACTAGTATGCAATCGGTAATGACATTCAGAACTATCTGTCCACATGCCATGATACCAACCACCATCATCAGCTTGTCTCTGGATTAATGACAAAACCAATTGTTGTTGAAAATAGCGGTAAATTACTTTTCCGGTCGTTTTTTCCAGCCCTGAAAACACCGTATAAAGTGCGTGCGCTTCGTTTTCTGAAAAGCATTTTTTATTGTGCGGCCAAGAATAACGTAAATCGTAAACAGAGCCGTGTATCAAATGGCGATATAAATCAGCTGGCTTATTAATGCAGCCATGAGAGCCCCAAAGAAAATAACCTTGAGTTTCTATAGGTAATATTATACTAATTTCTTCGACTAAAAAATCTGCCGACAAACGCCAGATAATAAAATCAATTATTTTATTTTCTGGTGCCTGCATTGAGAGTGAGGCGCCATGATCGCCCCATGAAAATCCAGAAATAGAACTCAGTTGCTCAGAGAGGATTTGAGCATCTTCATTAATTCCCCTAATAAAGGGTAATTGAGGAAGCCAAAAACAAGGCTGGCTCGCTGTTGACGATCTACCTAAATAACCACCTGATTCAACCTGAACAAAAGTGTAAGAACCATCAAAAATTAGCTCGATATTAGCGTTGCCCTGTAGCCTAACAAAAAGACAATCCGCAGATGAAAAGTGATCGATACACACTGTCCCAGATGCAAAGTCATAAGTTGATCGATCAGCATTGTTTATCGCCAATTTCTCACTATAGTCAGTAAGTGCACAAAGCTCAGATACAGTAATGATGGTCATGTTATTTTAAACTCACACTAGCGATTTCAACTGTTTGCGCAAATAGCACAGACTCTTCGTAATAGGGTTGTTTTGGATGAAATCAGCCAAATGTTCGACACGTCGTAACCGTTCATTCATTGCAACAGACATTTCACCAAGATGACCAAGCTCTGAACAATTTTGTAAAAACAATTCAATTGCTATGGAACCCTCTAGTTTTTTAGGCTGTTGCAATAACTTTTCATAAACCGTCATTAATTCAGTTGCAGTCTTTTCAGCCGTAAAAAATTCTTTAATTCTTTGTTTAGCAGATTTTGCCAAAGCTTGACGTAAATCAATATTATCGATCAGTAACAGCAAGCGTTCTGCCATAGCATTAATATCACCGATAGGAACTATAAATCCAGAATCACCTTCTTCGATTGTTTCTTCAACACCTGCACAGTTAAAGGCCACGACAGCACAATTAGATGCCATGGCTTCAAGCATAACGTAAGGGTGACCTTCTTTTCTTGAAGACAATACAAAAATATCACTAGCAGCTAAAATATTGGGTATATCTGTTCTAAAACCCAAAAAATGAAAATGATCACTGATAGCATAGTCAGTCACTTTCTGTTTGAGCAGATTTGAAAAATCAATATTTTCTTCACCACCCACAAGTATAAAATGCACGCCCATTTTATGGTGCTGTAATACCCGTTTTGCTACCTCAATAAAACAATCAAAACCTTTATCAAAGGCTATACGTCCTACCGCAGTTATCAATAATGAATCTAACGGTATAGATAATTCCTCTTTTAGCTGGTTTGCATAATCAATTAACGTAACATCAAATAAACTCAACTCTAAACCATTATGTATAACTTGTAATTTATCATCAGCGACATGCTGAGCCAATGCTGCACTCACAGAATTGGAAACGGCAACAACCTGATCTGATAACTCGCTCATCAACTCTGCAAAACTGGCTTGCGAAAAAGGCAGTCGTTGAAATAATGGCATTTCCGGTTGATATTCAATATGCGCCAAATAAAGATGCGGGATGCCTGTTATGCGTGCGGCAAGCGCACCTTCAAATCGATGATTGGAATTAGTGTGTACCAGAGCAATATGTTGGCTGGTAATGATATCTGCAATAGTTTTTACTCTAGTTTGCAAACCTGCAACAAGGCTGTACCATGCGCTATCCGGTGTTAACCAACCATGATTTGCTACAATAACAATTACTTCAATCCCTAGGTCTTCTAATGGCTTACGTAGTGAGCCATCGCTAGGCAACACAACTATAGGTTGAAAACGTTTACGATCAAGATTTCGAAACAATGTTAGCAGATAGTTTTCACCGCCGGCACCGGCATCGCCACGACTTGAAATATAGAGAATTTTTATAGGGATAAATTCGTTCATATTTTGTTGCCCTTAAAACGCCACATAATCTGCTGATCTATCCATAATTTTAGTTGCCTAGAAAATCTATAAATCTTTGAATACAGATACATGTGCTTAAGAGGTAACTTTTCAAGGGTATTTATAAATTTCTCTAAAATAATACTAACTGCCTGAGTGCTATAGTGTGATTCGATAAATAACTGTCCTTGAGTGCCTATATACTTGCGCTTGTCACTATCTACTATCAAATCATTAATTTGCTCTGCATACTCATCTGCTGTTGTAGCGATAAGCAGTTGCTCACCATTCCTTACATCAAGCCCTTGTGCGCCAAAATCAGTCGTTATGACAGGAATACCGGCAGCCATAGCCTCACCGACTTTTCCTTTCATGCCGGCGCCAAAGCGTAGCGGTGCAATAGAAATCCATGATTTTTTTAAATAAGGTAATGTTTCTGGCACATAACCCATTACCTCAATATTGCTACAAGCTAAACGTTGGATTTGTGGTGGTGGGTTGCCACCGATAATTATCCAATGCGTATCTGGGTGGCTCTTAATAATCTGCGGCCAGATTTCATGATAAAAATACAAAACACCATCAACATTAGGTTCATGACTAAAAACCCCGATAAAAACCAAGCTAGGAAATGGAGTTTTTTCTACATCCGCAACATGAATTTCATGAATATTCGGGATTATGAACGTATTGATATCAGGTAAATTTTGTTTCAGACAATCTGTATCTTCGGGTGTAATAGTAACGATTAGATCGGCTTGTGTATAGGTTGCCAATTCTCTGTTTTTAATACTCTCTGCTTCAACATAAAAGTCACTATTGTTTTCTAATGTAGCTTTAGCTAAAAGTCTTGCATAAACAATATCAACACTATCAATGACAATTCTGGCATTAAGCTGAAGCAATCGGATAGAGGTTATTGTTTTCTCCGCCGGATAAAAATATTTAAA
>CAIVYW010000381.1 GCA_903910205.1 uncultured Methylococcaceae bacterium
AGTTTATAGCTCCGTATGTGGTGGATTGCTAGCGCGAATCCACCCTACGCGAATATTCCATATAGATTAAAACGCCGTACGGCCGTAAATCGGTGGTCATTAACAATACATAAAAAATTACGCTACCCCACTTTCATCACAATTTTCAACTCTTTGTACTTAAAAATCGTCGGTGACATCATCGTTAAATAACGTCCAATTTCTAAATCAACCACTTTTTCCGAAGCAAGATATAAGGTTTTTCTTACCTTAAATTTAGCGAAATTATGTTGAGTATTAACCAGCGTTAAACGAACATTACCCGCATAAGCGTTTTGATGATTATTAATAGCCTCAACAGACAGGTTAAAACAATCAAAATTATAATCCTCAAGTTTTTGATAAACCGCTTGTAAATGCGCAAGCGTCATGCGCATAGTCGTCCAGTTTTTACACTGAATTAAATGAATAGTTTTTGTAGCGATAGAAATACAGATAATATCAACGCCTTGATCCGCATACCCATTAATGAAACCGTTATAAATAACCAAATCGCCTTTTTCTTCAAACTTTTTGCCGACAAACTTTTCATATTTATCGCCTTTTTGTTTAAAAAAATCGTTTTCGCTCTCAATCACCACCTTTTAAATCGGTAGCGGCTGAATAACTGTTTTTTCGCTTATCGGCGGTTTTTCTGTTCTCGATAAATCGGCTTTATCGGCTGGTTGTTCATTATTTTTATGACCCGCCCTAACTAAAAAGAAAGCAATAATCCCCGTATGCGGTAAAGCGGCTAATAAACAAGACGGTGAAAAACAGCCATGAAAAATAAAAACTTGATTAACAACTAAGACAATCCCCCACAGTATAAAAAATGCGTTGATTTTTTCCTTCATCAAAACTCATCCTGCCAATAACTTTCATCCTCGTCATCTTCCCTGAGCATGGCTTGATGGACTTCCCAATCTTGTTGGCTTACTTCTGAACCATGACTTTCATAAAAAACGCCCTCATCCGCTTTGGGTTTTAACTGCTCAAGCTCCTGCACCAAGCATTCATATTCCGCTTCAAGCTGGGTTTTCAATTGCTCAAAATACGCCTCTTTATCGTCAATTTCTTGGATTAACTCATAGTTTTCATTGGCTTGCAACGCGACAACAGCCGCTTCTAATTCAGTAATGCGTAACCGTAACGCGGCGATTTTGCTTTGTAAAATCACCTTGTCAGAAATGCTATCGGAGACCGTGCTTAAGGTCGTGCCTGTTTCTAGCGTGTGTAAAATCTCCAGAACACGCGGTAAATCTTGGTGGCGATACGCTTCATTGAGAGCTTTAAAAAACTCCGTGCCTTGCGTTTTAAAATCATCGGTGAGTTTATCAGGATGACATAAACGGCTGGCTTTACGGTACGCGGCTTTCAGTTGCTGTTGCAGCTTTGGCGTTAAAATCTGCGGTGCATCCTTGATTTGTTGCTGATAACTACGTTCAAAGTTCTCATAATCCTGTTTAGCTTCTTGCTGTTCAACCGGATCATCGCTTAACAACTCAGCGCGTTTTTTCAAAATAGCTTCAATCAAACTGCCTAAACGCTGCATATACTCGCTATTGAATTCATTAATTTGCCGTTCCAAGTCCGCTTGGGTATCGGTCAACTCATTCAAGCGATTTTCTAACAGCTTCAATTCCAGTTTTAAACCTTGAATTTGCGGGTCTTGAAACACCACCACGCCGCTGTTATCGTGTTTATACTGCTCAATCAACTGAATCACATACTGGAAACGCTTAGTGCGGATAAGTGCCAAAATCTGCGTTACCTTTGCATCCAGCGGCAAATCTTGCAGTTTGGCGACCTGCATGGCAATCAGCTCATCATCCTCCATTGCGACGGCGTTTTTGATGATGTCTAGGCGTTTTAGAATAGTGTTGGGCATGGGGGTTAATTAGTCACGTTCCCCCTCCCCCGCATTCTGTTATACTTCATACGGGTTAATTGCTGAACTTTGTAGCAGGTTCAGTCAGAGCGATAGTGTGTCAATCGCTTGCTACTCTCAATAATCTAAATCGACTTATTTGGCTATTTGGCTTTCTTTTTATATTTTTAGGTGAATTCATGGACATTTCAGAAAATACGCTTTACAACATTCGTACAGCTACTAACGCCCCAGCTTGGGTTAAAAATAATCCTTATTTGCCTTTATTGGAAAAGAGATTTTTTAATAAGCCACATCTAGTTGATTGGTCACATTTACCATTACGAGTATCTCGATTGTTTTTAACAGTTGAACAACGGTATGAGCCTATTTCAGAAGCAGAAGCGCGTACACAAAGCATTTATGATTTAATTCACGATGGTGCATTTTTCCCAAATAGCCCTGTTATGATGAATACTGAAACATCAAATAACGTCAACTTATTTGCTTGTCATGTATTAGCCCCACCAATTAGCGTTTCTGCACTAAAGGTTGCTGAAGAAATTCATGATGGATGTGGAGGAATTGGCTACGATCTTTCTTTACAAGATGATCCCGTTAGTTTAACTCGTTACATTGAAAGTCAAACAGCTTCACTCAATTCTACAAGAAAACGTAAGGCTCACAGTGCCGTTACACTCCATGTAAATCATCCTCAAATTAAGAGTTTTATAGCATTAGGTTCTGATTTGAGCATTACGCATACGAATATTGATTTAGATAAAGATTTCTTTTCAAGATTAATTTCAAATGAGCCAACAGCTTGTAATCTATGGAAAGTAATTTGTAGCTCTATTACTAAAATAGGAAAGCCAGCAATTAGTTTTTCTGAGCATAAAGCAAAGCGTTCCCCGAATGGAGAGCCGTTAATTAATAACGTCTGCGGTGAATCTCTATTAAGAGAAAATGAGTCAGCTTTAATTGGTTCGCTAAATTTAACTAGATTTATTATTGAGCAACAGTTTGATAAAGAGAAATTCGCTCAAGCCGCCCGTTTGGTTGTTCGTTGTTTAGATAACTTTCATGATTTACAACAACACGCCTCTCCAATTGTTGCTGCACGTTGTTTAGAAAGTCGTAAGATAGGCGTAGGAATTATGGGGTACGCTGATGCGCTTTTAATGCTTGGTATTCGATACGGTTCAACAGAAGCATTAGCTATTGCTGATAGCTTTATGAGTATTTTGCGTGATGTTACAACGAGTGAAAGTGAAATGCTTGGTTCACAGCGGGGAAGTTGTGCGTCAGAGTTACTAGCCAATGATGGAAATAAAATTAGACGTAATGCTTCTTTAATGGCTATAGCAGCTAACGGAACTCTTAGTTTAATTGCTAATGTTTCAGGTGGTATTGAACCAATTTTTGCATATCTTATTAGGCAAGATGTGGAAGGAAAAGCGATTTATCAATTACAACCAACACTCAAAAAATTGTTAGTTGATAAAGGATGTGATGTTGACGCTGTTATATTAGCAATGCAAGCAGGTATTCCTGTTAGTGAAATTTCTGCTATTGATATTGAAATACGAAAAACTTTAGTAACAGCTCACGACATTTCTTTTATTGACCATATTACGACACAAGCGACATTTCAAAAATATATTGATGGTGGCATCTCAAAAACAATTAACCTTAATCACTCTACAACAGAGTGTGAGATTGGTGAGGCTATTCTTTACGCTCGAAATACAGGATGTGTGGGAATTTCATTATATCGTGATGGTAGTATGAATGAACAACCAACACAAATGATGGAAAAAAGGTGATGCAATGGCAAAGAAATTTATTGTTTTTGAAGGCGTTGATGGTTCTGGAAAAAGTGAAATAAGTAAAATAGTTTCTAATATGTTAGAGACCGATTATCTTGAAAGCCCAACGCTTGAATTTAACTCAATTAGAAAGTATATTGACGATTACTCAAGTCCTATTGGTAGATTTTTATTTTATATGGCAACTAATTTTGATTTATCAAGAATAGTTGAGGAAAAAGTAAAATTTCAGAATGTGATTTGTGCTAGATATTATTACAGTACATTAATTGGTTACTCAGCACGCTCAGGGAAAAGTGTAAATGATTTAATGAGTAACCTATCAATATCAGATGAAAATTTTTATCAGGCAGATTTAACAATTCTACTTTATGTAAATCGAGATGAGCAGAAGAATAGAATTAATAACCGAAATAAAGGCATTAATTCTAGTTCAGATGAGCGTTGTTTATATGATGTAAATTATGGCAAAAACCTTGCTGAAAAATATCTTATGGCAGCAGAAAAAATGAATTGGTTAGTCATAGATACATCAAACATGACAATGGATGAGGTCGTTAAAGAATGTATTTTAAACATAAAAGCTATAAACCATGTCATTGCTACTGCACTTAATTAACCTATTAAAGGCGGTTTTTTAACCGCTTTGGGTGAATATTACCTAAACCCGCTCAAGCCTTCATGCAATGGTAAGATTTTATCTCTCTAACTTTTATAAATTTTTATTATGTCTCAATCAATACAAAACGCTTTAAAATAACTGGAGTCAGGTACAAGTTATTTCACCACGTACATCGCATACGACGTAACTCGTAACCCGCATACAAAGTAAGGTGCATAAGCGTGAACGTCATACACCTAATTCGTGGTGGAACTTTGATTTGACAAGGGTTGTTGGGCGTAATAATGACTATTGTGCGTGTTGTTAGCGGATAGCGCTATAAATAACTGGCTCGATGTCGAAGGTCGGCGGTTATTTGGGTATGCCTAACACTATATGTAGTGACCACCCCACGAAATCGGGAAGAGCCAAAAAAAGCTCTTTGCTAGAAAATATTTATAATCTACTTAACGAAACCCTCTCCAGC
>CAIVYW010000382.1 GCA_903910205.1 uncultured Methylococcaceae bacterium
CTTTAGGAGCGATTACACACAAAACCCCCGACTTGATAAACAATGCACGCTAACTCTAACGTACGGAGATGGAGGAGTGTGCCCGGAATAAAATGGCTGGGCTTCATGGAGCTGGATTTTCATGATGCTCTGAATTGCTGCTTTTTTAGGATCTTGTTGGCGTCTATGACCCATTCATGCCAGGCTAAATCATGAATGACATCATTAACCCCTGAATATAAGCCTGTTAGGTTTAATAGTAGTGGCCTCCCGGTGACTTCTTCTACCCGTTGTTTGATGAAACCGCGATTAGTGGTGGCTGCTGAGTAACTGGCTTTCATCAGGTTTTTAGCGTCTTGTGCCGAGGCGTGAGCTTCGGCCATACGATTAACGCGCGGATCAAATTTGACCGGATAATAACCGCCACGCAAGGTGATGACGCGGCCATCGTTGACCTTGATACTAATAGGCCGGATGGCGATCCATTTCGGCTCAACCCCTGAGACCCGTTTTTCTTTTTCTGCAATCAGCGGACGATAGCTTTCAAAGTGATCCCAAATGCGCTGTGCAGCTACCGCTTCATCCCAACTCAAAGTACCCACAACCTCAAGCACTTGCGCCATGGTTAGGCTTTCTGTCACGGAAGAAATACCGCCACCCATTAGCCGTTGCAGGTTTGATTCATTGCCCATATTGAGCAAGAAAGCAAAACGCTCTTGCCAGTTTAAGGAGGTGCCGATTGAATCAAACTTCCTGCCCTTGCCAGTTTTGTCAAACAAAGTGACCTTAGCTAAGATGGGCCTCATGATGGCATCGAGTTCTTTGGTGGTGTCGGCCCTCATGGTGGTTTCTTGCGTGGCTCGTGCGTTGGCCGGCTTGACTAAGAACCTCCAGACCGGGCCGTTATCTGTATCGCCATCCATCTTTCTAGCCCAAGTGGCTACTTTGATATGCGCAGAACCAAAATCTTTAATGCCGGCTAGCAACTTCCCCAGGTCATAGTTTGGGGTGCGGGGATTTTTGCCGCCCTTGCCACCATGTAAGATAATGCCATCAATTATCTCGGTATAAATAGCGTCCGCGTCGCGTTCGTCTTGGGCAGTGAGTAATTTGTGTTTAAGTCTACCCAGATGCTCCATTTGTTTAATGGTCTCATAAAGCCCTTGCAGCTCTTCATAGGTCGCGTCTTTATAAGAGCGTTTGGCGCTATGATCAATGGCGGCCGCTAGTAATGCAAGCGCATCGTCATCATCTCGGTAAATCAGATCGCCATCCTTATTTCTGCTTTCTACTTGAGCCACATAGGCTGCGCGCTCTGCTGGACTCAGTAAGCTTTCGGCAATAATAGGTAATTGGCCATCCGCAATTTGTGAGTGTACCCAGGTTAGTAACTTTGCCCGCTCATCTAAGTCCTTTCCAGACTGGTTACGTAGATCAAATTTATCTAGCAGGCCTCGAATCACATCGATGTACTCAACATCAATGCTCTGACCATCGCCGCCAAAGCGCTTAAAGTAGCGTAGCATCTTGTCGATGTGGTCGGTAGCGGCAATAGCGGCCCGATAAGCGTGCAGATTCAAAATCTGGTTGCGCTTTTCTACAGCCGCCTGTTCAAGGTTGCCTTTATCCTTGGCTTTTTTGCACGCTCGGGCCGCCTTTACTTCCGCCCTCGAGTAGTCGAGAGGCCGAATATCCCTTACCTTCATACGGCCAATCATCGCCCTAGCGTAGTCTTTAGCGGCACTGCCCAGTAAGCGCAATGAGCCGGTCGCTTTAGCTAAGGCATTGGCTTCGGCACTTAGTAAGCGTTCCCGAAACTTATTGTGCACCGCGCGTGCGGCGGCTTCTTCTACGGCTTCGGGCGTGGCTAGTTCGGCATGGTCTTGTAGCATACGCTGATCAGTTAAGTGCTCGATGGCGGCCTTGGGGTTTTCGGCTTGGGCTAGGGCGTGAATAAGTTCATCCCCTGAGCTAAAGCCACCGATTATATCCGAGACGATATCGGGGTGTAAGCCGTCTTTGGCGGTCATCTTTAGGTTGATAATGAGATCAACAAGGTCGTCGGGTAGGCCCATGCCACGCAGTGCTGAGAGTTCAAAACGGCCAGCGCCTAGTCCGTCGGGATTAACCCCAGACTCACCGGCTCGCTGATCTTCTTGCATGATAGCGCCACCATCCACAGCCTGTGCGTATTGACTAACTCCCCGTAATTCTGCTGAGAATTTTTCCTCAAATTCACTGAGGTCATATTTACCGTGCTCATCCATATTTAGATAGCCCTCGTCCATAAGGGCTTCGGCCATGGCTTCTATGGTCAGTCCGCCTTTTTTACGCATCACCGGCTTGCCGAATACTGGCATAGGGCTACGACCTTTATGGTCATAATTCCATTCTGAGGTTAATTGCTCACGTTGCAAACCGCCTAATTTAGCAATGGCGACAAATAGTGAGTCGATAGACGGATCTACGTAGTTAGGGTCTGACTTTGGCGGAGCTGGCTGGGCGATCTTGTCGTCTTTGCTTAGCTTGCCGGTTAAGAAGCTATAGGCTCTATAGACCGGCTGAGACATGACATCTGTTCTTGCCTGCATCCTCACCTCACGGCGCAAACCCTCGTGCTTTTTTTGTAGGGCTTTTAAGACTTTAGTGTGTGCCCCATCTAGCCATTGCATATCCTGCAAGGCTTTAGCGCTAAGGGTATCAATGGCGGTATTGGTGGCATCAATGCCTAGCAGTTGGTAGTTGGCAAAGTCTGCTGCTGACATGCCGGCTTTTTCGGCAGTCTCAAATAAGCGGGTAAGGCTACGGGCTTGTTCTGCCAGTTTAATGTCTTCTTCTGAGGCCAGCATTCTGTCAAAGATAGCGGCAACCTCCTCATTAAGCTTGCCGGCTTCTGGATGACTGGCGATAAAATCTTTGAATGAACTATAAACGCGGGTGAGCCAAATTCGGAAGGTCTGAAAAGCATGCTGCAAGTCTATGCTAGGGGCTTTGCCGGTGAATAGATAGGCTTCGAAGGCTTCAGCGGTGCGTTCATGAGCGCCGCGTTTTTCTTCTATGTTCATGCTATACCATTGGTCTAGCTGTTCTTGTAGTATGCCTTGAATACCGCTCCAATTGAGTAAGGCTGAGACGTCATTAACAATGAGCTGCTCGCCTGAGGTCAGCTCTGGCTTAGTGGCTAATTCAGCGGCTAGGGCGATGTCGTTTTCAAAGAAGAAGTGTCCGAGTTCATGTAAGAGCGTGGACAGGGTGTGATTAAAAGTGCGGGGAATTCACAATAATCTTATGCAGCCACTGCGGTGGACAAATTATTCCAATATTTTTCCCAATCGCCATTGGCCCTTACAACACGTAGCGCCAACATTGACTCGACATTAGCAGCTTTCCA
>CAIVYW010000383.1 GCA_903910205.1 uncultured Methylococcaceae bacterium
ACTCTCACTCGTCTTGCGGTGATAAAGTCATTCAAGCGTGTTTCATCTTTTTTAGCAGCGATACCCTAATCCTCCAAAAATACTATTATTTTCTATCTGCAATCTCTTGCTTTAACCGTTCGGTAAACTCAGTGACTGACAGACTACCTAAATCTTCACCTTTTTGCGTACGTACTGTAATTCGTTTTTCTTCTAATTCTTTATCGCCAATAATGACAAGATACGGTATGCGTTGCATAGAATGCTCGCGGATTTTAAACCCGATCTTCTCATTTCTCAAGTCAATTTTTACTCTGATGCCTTGTTTTTCAAGTTCATTGAATATTTCAGAGGCATATTCGGCATGACGATCGGCTATATCGAGTACCATAACTTGTATGGGTGACAGCCAAACAGGAAATGTTCCTGCGTGTTGTTCAATGAGTATACCGATAAAACGTTCTAATGAACCCAATATTGCTCTATGTAGCATAACAGGGGCTTGTTTTGAGCCGTCTTCAGCGATAAAGGTTGCGCCTAATCGACCTGGCATTGAAAAGTCAACTTGTATGGTGCCGCACTGCCAGACCCGACCTATGCAATCTTTTAATGAGAATTCAATTTTAGGTCCGTAAAATGCGCCTTCGCCTGGCTGTAAGTCCCACTTTAGATTTTTATTGTTGAGCGCTAATTCTAGTGCATTCTCTGCTTTATCCCATACAGAATCATCGCCTACTCTATTTTCTGGACGTGTTGAGAGCTTGATGATGACGTCTTCAAAACCGAAGTCTTTATAAACAGCAAACAGCATATCAATAAAGGTTGATACTTCGTCTTGAATTTGAGCTTCGGTGCAAAAAATATGAGCATCATCTTGAACAAAGTTCCTGACGCGCATTAAACCATGTAATGTGCCAGAGGGTTCGTTGCGATGACAAGAGCCAAATTCAGCTAAGCGTATTGGTAAATCGCGATAGCTTTTAATGCCTTGATTATAGATTTGTACGTGGCAGGGGCAATTCATGGGCTTAATTGCGTAATCACGATTTTCAGAATGAGTGGTGAAAATCATGGCACCAAACTTTTCCCAGTGACCTGATTTTTCCCACAAACTACGATCTACTAATTGCGGTGTTTTAACTTCACCATAACCATTGACGCGTAATTTTTCGCGAATATATTGCTCAACTTGTTGATAAATAACCCAGCCTTTCTCATGCCAAAATACCATGCCTGGTGCTTCTTCTTGGCTGTGAAATAGGTCTAACGTTTTTGCTAATTTACGATGATCGCGCTTTTCAGCTTCTTCTAATCTATGTAAGTAAGCTTGTAATTCTTTTTTATCGCCCCAGGCTGTACCGTAAATGCGTTGTAGCATTTCATTTTCTGAGTTGCCACGCCAATAAGCGCCAGCAATCTTCATTAATTTAAAGGCGTTTAATTTGCCAGTGCTAGGAACGTGAGGTCCACGACAAAGATCGGTAAAGCCACCTTGTTGATAAAGCGATAGATCTTGATCGGCAGGAATAGATTCGATGATTTCGGCTTTATAGGCTTCGCCTTGATCTTTGAAAAAAGTGACAGCATCATCTCGACTTAATATCGAGCGACTAATGGCTAGATCTTCAGCAACTAATTGCTGCATTTTAGCTTCGATAACGCTTAGGTCGTCAGTTGTAAAAGGTCTTTTGTAGGCAAAGTCATAAAAAAAGCCATTTTCAATAACGGGGCCGATAGTGACTTGTGCATCTGGAAATAATTGCTTAACAGCTTGAGCTAATAAATGGGCGGTTGAATGTCGGATGATATCAACACCATCTAAATCTTTTGCAGTAATGATTTGAAGGCAGGCGTCTTCTTCAATTAGCGTGCTAGCATCAACTAAAATATTATTAACACGCCCAGCTAAAGTAGCCTTGGCTAAGCCTGAACCTATCGATAAAGCGATATCCAGCACTGAAACAGCGTGATCAAATTCACGAATAGAACCATCAGGAAGGGTAATTACAGGCATGTTTATAATTTTGGTTGCTACAATAAAAAAAGCACCGCTATTGCAGTGCTTTAATGTCTGGTAGGCGCGATTGGATTCGAACCAACGACCCCCACCATGTCAAGGTGGTGCTCTAACCAACTGAGCTACGCGCCTGAAGTAATTTGTTACTTCAAGAGTCGGTTATTATATCAATAGATTTAATTTTCGCAAGATTTAAATTGCCAATAATAGCGCTGTTCACGAATTAGTCTTACTTTAATCGGAATTAGTTTTGAATGAAATAATAAGTTTCGGTCTCTTTGAGTGTAAGGTGATATTGGTTTTTATGGTCATTTGTAGATAAATGCTAACTTAATATCGGTAAAAAAGAATGTAAACAGTTTTTAGACTGTCGCCAACTTAAGCTACAAGTGTTATAGTTCAACCGATATTTTTAGCGCTAATCATGGCGTCCAATTGCTAAGCAGTTTTTCTTTTACATACAGGGGTATATAGTTTATGAGTGAATTTATAATCGCAGTCATAGTCATCTCAGTGGTACTAATAGTTATTTTTAAGGCACGAAAAAAGTCAGGTGAGATGAAAATAGATATTCTTTCTCATAAGGTTGCAGCTTCAAAAACCAAGCCCATCGTTAAGCCTTTAACGGCTAATGAGTCGGCTGTAGAGGCTGCGTCTATCATAAAAGCTGAAGAAAATGCTGTTATCGTGAGCTCAGCAAAAGTCGCTATTTTTACAAATGTAAAATGTAAAGATATTCAAATTCCTAAAGACTCTACTTTAAGACGACATGCTTTAAATGAGCTGCATACGCTACTAGAGTCCTGTAAAGAAAATCGCCCTACCGACTCTACACTAGGTCGTCACTATGATAAGTTAGTTGAAGTTACCTTAAATAACTATACGACTGATGCGGACGAGATTTTGTGTCTATTAAGTTATTACGAAAATCACCTTAAAAACGTAGTGATTCCAGAAATAGCGCCAGTTAACGCTATTGTTGCCGCGCCATCCACTTCAGATATAGATACAATCAAAGCAACGTTACCTGAAGATTCAGTATTAAGACGACATGCTATGCAACTTTCAACTTATTAATAATTTCAGTATAAATATGGCCCTCAGTTTCTATTGTTGTAGAAAAAGAGGGCTAGCACTGTATTGGTGTGAATAGCATTAAGCTTGGCTGACCTGTAAGCAATAGGCGACCTAAAAAGATTCCAAATAACAATGGTGCATTAGGAGACTGAAAAGCTTTCGCCACATCCACAGGTGCCTTTAACAT
>CAIVYW010000384.1 GCA_903910205.1 uncultured Methylococcaceae bacterium
ATAGGCTGCTAAATGTAGCCAGATTCTACCCTAATTAGTAAGCTTAAGCGAGACAGCCATGAATCCAATTTATCACCAAGCAAAATTTATTAACAGTTCGCCCGATCTTAAAGATACACCAGAAGACCAAGGTAAAGAAATCGCCTTTGCTGGACGCTCAAATGCCGGAAAATCCAGTGCTATTAATACCCTAACTCGACAAAACGGTTTAGCTAGAATCAGTAAGACACCCGGTAGAACCCAGATGCTGAATTTTTTCGAAATTAATGATCAGAAACGATTTGTAGATTTACCCGGTTATGGCTATGCCAAAGTGCCTATTGCAGTGAAAAAAAAATGGCACGAACTGATGGAAAAATATTTAACGCAACGCAAGTCCTTATGCGCCATCATTTTAGTGATGGATGTACGCCATCCTTTAACGGAATTCGATTGGCAAATGGTTAATTGGTGTCAGCATACCGGCCTGCCATTACATATACTATTAACTAAAGCTGATAAATTAACGTATGGAGCCGCAAAAAACACCTTAATGCAAGTGCAAAAAGAACTCGTCGATATTAACTTTCCTTTAACAATACAGTTGTTTTCAGCGTTGAAAAAAACCGGTGTAGATGAAGTACATAAAGCGTTAAATCTTCTTTTTAATCAAGTTGAATTTGAAGAAGAGACAGAACAAACAGACCTCTAATGGTGTATTGGCTTGAACTTTAATCTTCCTACTTTATTAGGTTGATTAAAGTTCCGCCAATAAATTAAATAGTTACGTCATGATAAATATTTTGTACATCATCCAAATCATTCAGTAAATCTAAAAATTTATCAAATAATTCGACGTCATCAGGATTCATAGTCATGAATTCTTTGGCTATAAATTGAATTTCATCAACCTCAAAGTCGATAGTACCTAACAAATCGATTAAGGCTTGCTTGGCCTTAAAATATTCTGAATGAGGCGTAAAAACGGTAATTTTTCCCTCACTACTTTCAATATCAGTAACATCGACATCAGCAGAAAGTAACGCCTCTAATATAGTATCTTCATCAGCATGTTCAAATACCAAAATAGCAGCATGATCAAACATGTGACTAACCACACCTTGTGTACCAATTTTACATTTTGTTTTAGTAAAACACTGGCGTACATCGCCAAAAGTACGATTAGGATTATCCGTCAAACAATCAACAATGACTTTACAACCCCCAGGCCCAAAACCTTCATAGCGTATAGGTGCGAAATCTTCACCACCGCCGCCTTTAGCTTTATCTATGGCTTTTTCAATAACATGGGTGGGAACTTGATCTTTTTTAGCTCTATCAATTAAGCCCCGTAAAGCTAAATTGCCATCCGGGTCTATGCCTCCAGACTTAGCGCATACATACAATTCTCGACCATATTTGCTATACACCTTTGCCTTAGCATCGGATGTTTTTGCCATAGAATCTTTACGATTTTGATACGCTCTACCCATTTAAAATTACTCCATTTATAAAATAAATTGGGTAATTTTACAGACAAGTCCGTAGCTAGGGAATTTTTAGTCATATAAAAATACGCATTGCCCTACATGACAGGTACTTTAACCGGGCGTTGTCTATGCAACAGCAACCAATCGCCGGTTTCAATTAAGGCTTGCTTACCAATATCAATCAACAATTGATCTATTGCCGCTGAGTGCAATTTATCTAAAAGCTCAAATTGCTTCTCACATAAGCCGTAATATTGTCCTATCTTCAAATACCGTTTGGCATGTTCATCAAAAGCCATGGTATCTAAATAAATTTTTAAAGAAGGCACCATACAAAGCATTGCGCTAGCCGTTGCTAATAAAGCATTTAACACTATCGCCTTGCCTCCAAAGGTTAGAGCGTTGTAAATCCATTCATAAGCCATTGCAGAAACCAGCATTAAGCCTAAACCTGAAGAGAAACAATAACGCATCCATTGAGTGAGTTTTTTCTCAGCCCTTGCATCTATTCTGGCTTTACCTAAACGGCTTTTAGCATGGTCGCCAATAAAATAAATTCGTTGATCACGAATCCATCGCTCGATTATCCAGTCGTGCGCTTCTTTTCGGCTTTCAACAGGCTGTTGTAAATGCGTTTGGGCTATTGCTTGTCGAATCCATTCCAATTCATCACGTTGATCGCGTAAGAAAAAATCAGTCGTCGATAAATTAATACCCGCCACATACCAAAAGAACTGTACCCGTAAACCTTCGGCAAGCGCACGAAAATCAAGATACTTTTCTTCTAAACGATGGTATTGGGAGTGTTGATAAAGCCCAAACGATAAGCCACCCAAACCTAAACTCACTATTAATAAAGGCCATTGTAGAAAGAAACCATAACTTTGCTGACTAACGACAGCCGATAAAGCAAAAATAACCAAACCAATAAAATTTCGATGCCGATGCTTTTGAGCAGACAAAGACATCGCATCACTGACGGCAAACAAATCAGCAATGCGCTGCGCCTTTGAATCTAAAGAGCCATAAACAGCATTGTCACCCAGTAGATACTGACGACTCATTAACAACTGCTCGGCATTATCTTGACTAAATTGCCACATATCACGATTAAACTGCCCTAAACTCAGTAAACTTTTTTCCCATCTGGTTTTTAACCAAGCAGCATCCTCATTCAAAGCAAGCTCAGGCCAGAGCGTTGCAACAAAGCCCAGTTGTTCATTACTGATTGCCATCGCTTGAGACAAACGTCTAGTTAAAATATGCTCTACTGGACGATAACTGGGTAAATTTAAGACAGAGGCTTTATCTTGAGGTTTACCGGTAAGGCCTTGTAAAAAATAACGTACCACTTGAGCCGTGCCGCCGGTTTTCTCCTGTTTATCACCATCCCAAAGCGCCAGCAGCACATGAGAATGTTTGGTTAAATAAAAGCCTAATTGTTCATAACAGTCATTACGTGGAAAACTACTTAGCCCTTCTGCCGTTTTGTCCGTTAAAGTTTCAACCCAAAGCGCCTTATCGAGCCAGTTATAAAAATCTTGCTTAGAGCTAGTCTCAGTAAAATCAGTCGCATAATCTTCTTTAGGTAAAGGCAAAATCGCGGTAAAAGCGATACCTAACTCATAAGCGACCTCAACCACTAATCGATCCGCTCCTTCTGCCAATCCTGATAACAACAGCAAAGGTGTCTCTTTATAGCTGGCTTGTAAATTTAATAGCCGCGATTTAATAACAGGTTTAAGAATTGCTTCATCTTCAGGAGGTATATCCCTATGACCGGTAACGCCGATGGTTAAATAGAGTGGTGATGAACTGGAGAGTGGTATTTTCATACTTGTATTATAAAGT
Organism: uncultured Methylococcaceae bacterium; assembly: GCA_903910205.1. Taxonomy (GTDB): domain Bacteria; phylum Pseudomonadota; class Gammaproteobacteria; order Methylococcales; family Methylomonadaceae; genus Methylobacter_C. The sequence continues at coordinate 3,321 of CAIVYW010000384.1, forward strand.
CTATTTGTTAGCTATTTTTGTTTTACGAACTGATAATAGAGTCACGTTGTACTAAATTTCCGATTGCCATAAAGTATATCTTGATCAGCGTAAACTTTATTTTAAGTGTTAATATTATCTGACTTTATCTTAAAAATTAAGGCATTTTGAAGTACCGTATGACTCTATCGCAGCAATTCAGAGCATCATGAAAATCCAGCTCCATGAAGCCCAGCCATTTTATTCCGGGCACACTCCTCCATCTCCGTACGTTAGAGTTAGCGTGCATTGTTTATCAAGTCGGGGGTTTTGTGTGTAATCGCTCCTAAAG
>CAIVYW010000385.1 GCA_903910205.1 uncultured Methylococcaceae bacterium
AGAGATCATCCGTGATTTTCCTCTATGGTTAGCTAAAATCAGTGAATGCGATCCCTTGCTGTTAATCATTGATGGTCTTAATCAACTAGAAAATAAAGAGGGCCTATGGCTACCTAGCTTTTGGCAAGAAAACGTTAAAGCGATCTTTAGCGTCATTCCCGGTAAACAACTAGCAGCCTTGAGCCAAAGAGATTGGCCTGTTCATAGCCTAGAAGCCCTTGATATAAAGCGCCGCGTACAATTAATAGGTGATTGGTTAGCCAGTTACCGAAAAGCCTTAGCTAGCGAACAAACCCAACTCATTGCCAAAGCACCGCAAACAGGTAATCCACTATTTTTAAAAACCGTCTTAGAAGAACTGCGTATCTTTGGTCACTTTGAGCAACTCGATCAGCGCACTGCCACTTTATTAAGCGCGAACAATCCACAAGAACTGTTTATCTTAGTGCTAGCACGTTTAGAAAATGATTTTGGTAAAGACATCGTTACCCAGATCATGCAAGCACTATGGGCAGCAAGACGCGGTTTATCAGAAACAGAAATCGCCGGTATTACCGGCTTAAGTCGCTTAGTGATTTCAACGTTTTTAATGGCGATAGATGCACATCTGGCAAAACGAGGTGGCTTATTAAGCTTCTTTCATGATTATTTAAGGCAGGCAGTATCAAATCATTATTTTGGCATTGATGATGATCTAAGTTTAACGCCTATATCTAAACTAAAAACTTATAGAAAATTAATACATAGCTTGGCAAAATGGTTTGAAAATCAAGAAGATTCAGAAAGAGTTTCTGATGAATTAGTTCATCTAAATAAAACTCACTATATATTAACAAATATGGTCTATGGAGATAATTACAGAACAGTAATAAGTTTGCGTAAACATATTTCGTCTTCTCAATCGTCATTCAAATACAATAAATTTCTTAGAATTAATGCAAAAACACTCGATCTTTATAATATTCTCTCCCAAATGGAAAATAGAATGAATGAATCGCCTAGGTGGCATCCGTTGCCTCCACGATTTCATCGAGGTTTAGGACCTCAAGAAGATTATGGCGAGCAATATATTTTCCAATGTTGCGGATGTTTCGTCACTACAGGAGATGAAAAACCAAGTCAGCATCTAAAATCAGGCTGTGAGATTTATTCAAAAGATAAGATAAAATAATCAAATACAATTTATAGCTTATGAATATTTCTACTACATGCTTAAAAACACACATTAGAGTTCCTTATCTATGCCATAATTCAAATGGTGGATTCAAATAAAAGTTACAACTAATATTACAGACTATTGAAGTAGATATTGATACCAATGGCCACATACACCCCATTGGCCCATTAAAAAACTCTCCTCAGGTAGAGCCTACCCGAAAACTCTATCAGTCATGTAGGGTGGGCAACGTTTTTCTGCGCACCACTTTGTTCGACAAATGGCAGGCAAACGATAAAGCTGTTTGTCCAGCCAAACACTATAAGCAAGCACTATATATTCTCTCAGCCATTTCATTCAAAGCTAGATCATCATTTACTGGTAACGTTGCAGTGTGGTGTTGCCCAAAAGGATCAGGGATAGCGTGCCCTAAATCACGTTCATGTGCCTGTATATAAATTGGCCATAATTTCTTATCGCTTTTTAAAGCATACCTTGCTTCAGATTTAACCCAGCTACTTTTGACAGCTCTTTCTGACCAACAGACCACAACCATTTTACTAGCATTTATTTGTGAAAAAATTCTAGGAACGAATCTTTCGCCATATCTGATACTTTCATCATGCCAAGTTTTAACTCCTTTCAAGCCAATCTTATCGACTAAGCGCTGTACTTGTTTTTGATCTGTATGTGAATATGAAATAAAAATATCACACGGTGTTGCTTCAATTTCTTTAGGCTGCTTATCATGCTTGTCAAAATACTCGATACACAATAACTCATCGATTGCTTGTTGATCAATGGCATCTGTACCGATGATTTCATAAATATTGTTCATGCGCGTTAATATTTTTTCTGAGGTATTAAGATCCCCCATTGGAACAATAACATCCCCATAATTTGACCATAATATTAAGCAGGGTAAACGTATATCAGCTTTAACTCCGGGAACAGGCGAAAGGGATGCAATGTAATCTCTTGAAAAAGACTCTAGGCTATTATTTCTTATCGTATAATCGTAAATATCTAATCGATCTCCACTTCTTTCATGAAATGAAGTGTAATGTTTTTTGATGTAATATCTTAACTTTGTATCTTGACTGGTAAAAAGAAAAATCCCTCGATTAGGAATTGTGAGATAGCGTTCTAATGGATCGTATTGATTCGACCTCCAATACCAAGGCCAAGCGTCTGCATCAGAATGATTTTCTGAACGATAAATCAATCCAAGCCATTCACCCCAAAGACGTGTTGTATAACGAGTGTCCAATTCAAACCCATTGTTGTAACCTCGTTTTAGCTTACGATAACTGCCTCCATCAGCATTGAGACGAGACTTTTCAAACTCAAATAGATAGTTGTCAAGTTCATTAGAACTTAAATCTCTCAAGGAAAATACCTTGGGATAATTTGTTCTCATGAATTCTAAAAACGCAACAACCGAAGGCCCTGATATTGCTTGCATGTCTTTTACCTACGCTTAAAGTTTGAACCAAAGAAATTTATGCGAAACATTCTAGCATTAAAATAATAGGCTAGTTGATAAGTGATAATTTACCAGCAATTCAGAGCATCATGAAAATCCAGCTCCATGAAGCCCAGCCATTTTATTCCGGGCACACTCCCCCATCTCCGTACGTTAGAGTCAGCGTGCATTGTTTATCAAGTCGGGGGTTTTTTGTGTAATCGCTCCTAAAG
>CAIVYW010000386.1 GCA_903910205.1 uncultured Methylococcaceae bacterium
ATTGTGGACAAGTTCAATACGACAGGAAAAACGCTTTTAGAAATCGAAGCAAAAAACCGGGGCAGCGCTGTTCAGCTGCATGAAACAGGCAACCATCTTAAACTCGACACATTATTGTCTTGACTGAGGGGTCCACAATAGGTCTAAAAATATAAAATCTCCACGCTCAGCACTATCACTTAATACTTTCTTGTAATCTTGGCATAATATGCTAATATTTTCAAATGCAGCAGATGCTGAATTTATTCCTTCTTCATCACATATTCTTGGGTTTATATGCCTACCAAAAGGAACATTAAATTGTCCCTTTTTATTTACCCTATAAAGACCATTGAAACATGTGCGATTTAAAAATATTGTTCTTGCTGCTGCATCTACTGGATTTAATTTTGTCCAATCAAGACTGCGAACTTCGTAATAATGCTCGCTATTGTAGCTATGTATTTTCAGAGCATTGATTAGTAGTTCTGGATATAATCTTGCTGTATTATAGAGATTAATAAGCTCATCATTTACATCAGCAATAACCCCAACTTCTGGATTTAGTGAAAAAAATAATGCTCCACCTCCGAAAAATGGCTCAATATATTTACCATATTTGCTTGGGACTTTAGGAATAATTTCTGCTAATAACTGCGATTTTCCACCTGCCCACTTAAGTAATGGACGAGGTTTAATTAAGTCTGATTTAATTTTATGAATAGCTGACATTATCTTAAGCTTGTATTGCCACTAATAGCTGCTCAAGTCGCCCCTTCAATCCTGATATTTTTTCTATTTCAGGTAGGACAAGAAGAGATATCAAATCCCCCCCGCTTTTATTCAATTGCAGTAGGTCAGATAGCAGTAAGTCGGCTGTCTGAGTAGCTTTTGTAATGTTTTCAATAGTAATTTCTGAACACATAATAACTCCGTGTATATTAATAATAATGCGATAGTTTAGGTATAAAACATGGATAGGTTAGATAAATTTGAAGTCGAAATAGTAAATATTTTCTAACTTTAATCTAAATTACTACGCGCCGATTTTTATATTGATAAACTGTCTCACGACTAACGCCAAATTCTTTTGCGATAGTAGTGATTTTTTCACTACTATCAATTTTTTGTAATAAAAGTAATACTTGCTCAGGATTTAAAGCCTTTTTACGACCTTTATATATCCCCTTGGCCTTGGCTATGGCAATACCCTCTTTTTGCCTTTCAAGAATCAAACTACGCTCAAAATCTGCAAATGACCCCATTATGGATAAAAGTAGACAGGACATTGGTGAATCTTCGCCTGTAAATTTAAGTGACTCCTTGTGAAACTCCACCACAACACCACGCGCTGTTAATTCTTTAACAATTTTACGTAGGTCATCTAAATTACGTGCCAGGCGGTCCATGCTGTGGATATGCAAAACATCTCCCTTACGCAGGTGTCTCATACAGGCTTCAAGCTGAGGTCTATTTGTATCTTTACCAGATAACCGGTCAATAAAGGTACGGTCTAACTTAATACCGTCTAATTGCCTCTCAATATTCTGCTCTGCGGATGATACACGAAGATACCCTACGTTTTGACCTGTCATAATCAGCTCCCAAAATTTAATGTGTCAGGTTAGGTTCTATAGCATTAGCAATACATTGTCAATAAATATGTAAATAGACCCTAATTCCACACATATAGTGTCAGGTCGGTTTGTGAATGTGGGGTATAGCCTTTCTTGGCAGATGGTAAAAGTGTAAAGACAAATGGTGTGCGGAGGAAAGATTGCTTATAAAAAGCTGCCGCAATAATGCGTAAAAATGGCGACAGCTTTTTCCGTCAATTTACGTTCAAGGATGGCTGTTATTGAAGAGTCTGAACTAACATAAAAGGTCATTAATCATTATTAGGGCAGGGAGGCAATTAAGAGTTAGCATTATTCGGTTTATCTTTGAAATATTTTACTCCTTTCCATGCCGTGACTCCCAACGCCAGCCCCGCAGCTCCACCAGCTATGATGGGCCAAACAGGTGCAGCTATTAAACCCAGTGAAAGTGCTACGGCGCCAAGTGCATGTGAACCCGCGACAGTTGCAGCACCCCCTGCCAATCCACCCCCTATAGCAGCCCCTGCGGCAGAAGCGGCTGCTGCCGATGCACTTGCCGTAGGAGACGTTGCAAGTTCGACAATAATATCTTTAAGGTCATCCCACGACTCCACTACAATTTCTGTAGAGGAGTTGGAAAGACGAATAACGCCATCCTTAAAATCAGATGCAGCTTTTAAAACTCTCTTGTCCTTTATCAAACGCCTCGCACCATCAATCATCAAGGCCATGCCAATAGCTACTATAGATGCCCCAGTAGCGTATTGAGCAAGAGTAGGCTCGGTAAATTTATCAATAAATTTTGCCACTAAATCTGTAGCCGTATAACCAAATGCACCAAATATCAGAGCACCGCCTCCAGCAAGCACAATCGCGGGGACTGCAGAAACCATTGTTACACCTGACACACCCAACACACCGCCTACAAATATAGACTTTAGAATTGTTGCTGCAATGTACGGCGTTGCAGCACCTCCAAACAATGCTGAAATTGAACCTCCAATTTCAGTCAGCTTACTTCCTACTAAATCTGTGCCAATATGTATTGCCCCACTGTGAGCACCAAAATAGAGGATAGAGGCGCCAAGAGCCATTTCAACAACACCGATTTCAGCTTGATGTTCGCCCCCCCATTTAATGCAATCATCCAATGCTTGTTGAAACTTACCTTTATTAGGCTGACTGTTGGGTTCATACAAAATGATATCGCTCATTTATTTCTCCTTAGGATTACTACAATGTAGGGGATAATATACTCAAAATCTAGTATTTTTAATGAAAAATCTTATTCTCTACCCATTAGTCGCGTGATTGCCAAATTTATTACAAGTATTTTCTAATGAAACTAGAAGTTAATCTGTAACCAGTCTCCCCTTCATATTTTTCACCTCCAATGGATGAGATAGATGAGCTTGCCTCTTTCCGCCCTAAGCTACTTCGCCACGCAGTTAACCAACTTAGAGACGCGCATCTAACAGAGGACGTTGTGCAGGATTGCTTGGCTGCTGCTATTACGGGATTAGACATGTTTAATGGAGGCTCAACGCTTGAGACTTGGGTGTTTTCCATACTTGCAAACAAAATCAGAAATGAATATCGCAGTAAAATATGCTTCACGGCTAAACAGAGTGATTTAGTATGGTTTATGAAAATCACTCTAAATCTTTTTAAAGGGTTAATCACCTAAAAAATCATCAACAAATAAAGAAGAATGGCTAACAATC
>CAIVYW010000387.1 GCA_903910205.1 uncultured Methylococcaceae bacterium
CGCAGTTTATCGGAATGCTAAGGATATGGTCGATACCGATTGTATTAATGCTCAGTATCGCCTCTGGATTTACTACTTATTATGGCTTATCTTATTTTATAGTTCCTTGGATCGCATTGGTCATCACTATCGCCATTCAATCAATTATCGTTATTTGCTCATTAGAGATTGCAAGCATACACTGGAAAGCTAATCGCTCACGTTACCTTAGTGTAGTCATCTCCTTATTAATCGCTATTACTGCCTCAATAACCTTTTCTTATTTTAAATTTTATGAAGTTTCACAAAGTGAGACCATACAAATTAATCGAATTAATGAAATACGCAAAGAGGTTAATGATTATCTAGCCGCCATTTTGATCAGTAAAGGTGACATTTTAAGGCTGCAAAACATCGAGCTTGATAAAGCCAGTAATGATCTATCTAAAGCTTATTTTGGAACGCATGAACAAACGCCTTTAGAATATAAAAACAAAGCAGGTGAAGGCCCTTTCTGGCGACATTACAATCAACGATATCAGGCTAAAAAAGCAGATCTAAATAAATTAGATCAAGAGTTTCATCAGCTTGATGAGCATGTGCGCAATCTTCACTCTAGCCTAAACCACCTGTCTAGTGATACTGAAAATAACTATCAAAAAGCAATCATAGATTTGCAAGAAGTACAGCTTAATTTTAATCAACTGGCTGCCAATGCAAGTATCATTGCGCCTCAAGCCCCCATATTAATGACTTATAGCCAATTTATTCAAGGCGTAACACCTAGCTTTGCGATGTGGAGTAATTTCTCACTATTTGCTTTTGCTTGTGCCGCTATGGTCGATTTTTTTACCTTCCTGTTGTCTTATCGCTTAGAAAGCACTGCGCCTGGACCACTTTCAGAACAAGAACAAGAATTAGTTTTTGAATGCCTCAGACAATTTTCCGAATTTAGAATCAATGAGAATGACGAACTGGAAATGGTCATTGAAAAATCCAACATTGAACGTGCCAGACGTTACTCTGATTGGTCGCGTATGTTTGCCGTTGGCTTTTTATTAAGCCGAGGATTTTTACGTAAAGTCGATAATCGCTCAGTAGAATTTGCCCCCAATCTTTATCCTTTGATTGCTGAACGCATGAGTACTCAACTACGCGCCATCAAAGAAAAAGCAGAAACCCCTGACTTACAGGCAGAGCATTATGAGCACTAATTTATCGCCATTGGACGCCTGGTTATCAGGTGAGCATAACGAATCTATTAATAACCACCAATTTTGGGATCCTGGATTCGATGCCGAGCGCAAAGTTGTTGTTCGTCAGCTTGGGCCTTTTTATAGTCTATATGAACGCCCAGAAAATTTTATACCACGCTTTTATCATCGAATTTATTCATTACCCATAACTGACTGGCAATTGAGTATAACAACGCGCCTTTATGATGGCTTTTGTACTATTACTACTGATCTTAATATCTATTTTCAAGCGACCTTACAATACGCAGAAAAAAATCAAGATACTTTGTCAGACATTAATTCGCAAATTAAAACACGTTATGAATGCTTAATTAAAGAAGCGGTTACTGCTGAACTGAGCCAACTTAAAGATGGCTTATGGGTACAAACTGGTTTGATCGAAATGGAACGAGCTATTGAAAATGTGCTGAATGAAAGTCTTATCTCAAAGCATATTCAATGCCGCGTTATGTGTACATTAACACCGACATTCTTAGCACTCACTGATGATGAGCAGCTTAATGGGCACTTTACCCAAAAAACTGTTTATCTCAACGTCATGCAAAAAAACTTTGAATTTCGTGAAAAACAAAGTCTGAAATTACTTAAGCATGAAGAAGAACTCGTGACCTTACGTCTAGCGCATCAACAAAAAGAACTTGAATCTATCTCTCAAGACGATGAAATTTTGCGTCAAAAACAAGCGATAGAAGCCGAGGGTATCAAACGCCGCCTTGAAGAGCAGACGGCTCAACGGATAGAGCAACAGCTCATAGAAACACGTCTACATCAACAAAATATCGCTCATGATACTCAGTTACGAGAAATTGAATTAGCAGCTGAAATTCAATTTCAAGAAGACAAACTAAATCGCTTACATGTTGAAAAAACTAAGCATGAAAATCAGCTACGAGAAATCGAGCTAGCCGCAGTGATTCAATTTCAAAAAGACCAGCAAAAACAATTACAACAGCTCGAACTAGAAAAACAACTGCAGAAATTTGAGCATGAGCGCTTATTAAAAGAACGCCAGAAAGAAGAAACCGCTAAAGAATATGCTCAACAACACCAAGAGTGGTTAACTGGAAAAGACCAAGAGCAACACATAAAACAGTTAGAACTGGATGCTGAACTTAAGACATTAGAATCACAACAATTGAAGCGACAAGAGCTACAAGAAAAATTAGAAGCAGATAAGATTTTGCATCACAACCGTCTGCAACATATGCACTTAGAAGCCGAAGCTCAAGAGCGAGAACTCCTCGCTGAGGCTATTAAAAGTAAAGATGAATATTTACGCCGAGAAATTGAATTTTTGGTATTGGATAGACAACGTGCAGAATTAAGCAAATCCATCAGAGGCGCTAACTTAGATATCAATAAATAGACCTGTAAAACCACGCTGTACACAAATATAGCTAAGAAAATTAGTAAAGCTACTTAATAAAAAATAGTTATAACATCCTCTACTAGATATAAATAAGCAATGAGAATTTTAGGGATAGACCCCGGATCGAGACTGACCGGATACGGAATTATAGACGACTCGCCGCAAGGCTATAAATATATAGCCAGCGGTAGTATTCGGATTAAAGTGGATTATTTCCCTGATCGACTTAAGCAAATTTTTGACGGGTTATTGGAAATTATCCAGAACTACCAGCCAGAGCAAATGGCCATAGAACAAGTCTTTATGCACAAGAATGCAGACTCTGCATTAAAACTTGGCCAAGCGCGGGGGGCGGCGATTTGTGCCGTGCAAACTAAGGACTTACCCGTGTTTGAATATGCTGCCAGACAAGTCAAACAAGCCGTGGTCGGCAAGGGTGCGGCCGATAAACATCAAGTTCAACATATGGTAAAAATATTATTAAACGTGCAGGGCGAATTATCGCTAGATGCCAGCGATGCTTTAGGTATCGCTATTTGTCACGCACATTATCAACAAACGGCGCTAATGTTAAGTAAGCAAGGTGTATTTAAATGATCGGTTTTTTACGCGGTAAATTGGTATATAAAGCACCGCCGTTTTTAATACTTGATGTTCAGGGTGTCGGTTATGAACTAGAAGCCCCCATGACGACCTTTTATGACCTGCCTGCCCTTAATGAAGAAATTAAATTATATACTCATTTAGTCATTAGAGAAGACGCGCACAGCTTATTTGGCTTTTCGACCCAAGCAGATCAAGCTTTATTTCGAACACTCATAAAAGTTAGCGGTGTCGGCCCTAAGCTGGCCTTAACGATTTTATCGGGCCAAAGTGCTGAAGAATTCCAGCGCTGCATTCATAACAATGATACGGTAGCATTGGTGCGCTTGCCGGGTGTCGGTAAAAAAACCGCAGAACGCCTCGTTATCGAAATGCGTGATAGATTACCTGATTTAGCTGTATCCGCCACATCAAATATCACCAGCGACTCAACGATGTCTACTATTGGCAATCCCAAACAAGAAGCGGTCAGCGCCTTATGCTCCTTAGGTTATAAACCATTAGATGCCAGTAAAATGATGCAGAACATTAATGCTGAAGGCAAGTCGTGTGAAGACCTTATCAGGCTGGCCTTACAAGGGGCGCTTAAGTGATTGAAAGCGATAGACTGATAACCGCTCGCAATCATAGTGATGAAGAACGACAAGACCGTGCTATTCGACCTAAATGTTTAGCTGAGTATGTGGGTCAAAAAGAATTATGTGCTCAAATGGAAATTTTTATTCAAGCTGCGACTGCACGTAAAGAAGCGTTGGACCATGTATTAATTTTTGGCCCACCAGGCTTAGGTAAAACCACACTCGCTAATATCATTGCAGCCGAAATGTGTGTTAAAATTCGCCAGACATCAGGGCCGGTACTCGACAAAGCAGGCGATCTTGCCGCATTACTGACCAATCTTGAAGCACATGACGTGTTGTTCATTGATGAAATACATAGATTAAATCCAGCCGTTGAAGAAATTCTCTATCCTGCCATGGAAGATTACCAGCTGGATCTTATGATAGGTGAAGGGCCCGCAGCTCGCTCTATTAAACTGGATCTGCCACCGTTTACGCTAGTCGGTGCAACAACCCGAGCAGGTTTATTGACATCTCCGTTGCGGGATCGATTTGGCATTGTGCAACGACTGGAGTTTTACAGCGTTGATGAGCTGGCTAGTATCGTTATTCGTTCAGCTAAAGTCTTAGCTATTACGCTAGAGCAAAAGGGCGCATTTGAGATTGCCCGCCGCTCTCGTGGCACGCCACGAATTGCCAACCGATTACTAAGACGGGTTCGTGATTATGCACAAGTAAAAGGTAATGGGGTTATTTCTGAATCATGCTCTATTCAAGCATTGGACATGTTAAGAGTCGATCATAATGGTTTTGATGCCTTAGACCGAAAACTACTGATGACCATGATAGAAAATTTTGATGGCGGCCCCGTTGGATTGGACACCTTGGCAGCGGCCATTAGTGAAGAACGGGGGACGATTGAAGATGTCCTAGAGCCGTATTTGTTACAACAAGGTTTTATTATGCGCACACCACGTGGTCGTGTAGTTACCAAAAACGCCTATTTGCATTTTGGCTTGCCTCTGCCAAAACAAGCAGGAGTCTCTGAAGATTTATTTGATTAACCACGGCAGCATCTTACATAGCGATATGACAATTAAGAAATTTATATGGCCTATTCGTATTTATTATGAAGACACCGACGCGGGTGGCATCGTATTTTATGCCAATTACCTTAAGTTTTTTGAGCGAGCAAGGACTGAAATGCTCCGCGCAATGGGCTATGAGCAAGATAGACTAATGATCAATCCGGGCATTGTTTTTGCTGTACGCTCTGTACAGATTGATTATCTAAAGTCGGCACGATTTAATGAACAAATCGAAGTAAGCGCCGAGGTAATACTCACAAAAAGAGCAAGCCTTACTTTTGAACAATTAATTACACGAGGCAATGATGTTTTATGCACCAGCATAACTCGCGTCGCTTGTTTGGATACTAACACACTGCGTCCTAAAGAAATTCCTAAAATTCTACAAGAGCTGTTAAAGAATGAACACTGATTTATCTATTTTCCATTTAATTACTGAAGCGAGTTTTGTTGTGCAATTTGTCATGCTAGTGTTGATGATTGCATCCATAGCTTCTTGGACCTTTATTCTTTCAAAACGCAAGGAATTAAACCGAGCCATTGAAATTACTGATGAATTTGAGGAGCAATTTTGGTCAGGTGTCGCCTTAGCGGATCTCTATAGAAAACTTGCAGCAAAAGACTTTGAACCAGAAGGCATAGAAAAAATATTTCTAGCTGGATACAAAGAATTTTCTCGTATGCACCAATCGGGTAGCGTTGACCCCGGCGTTCAAGTTGAGAGCGCACAGCGAGTCATGCGTATCGAATTATCTCGTGAATTAGAGCGCCTAGACGAGCATTTAGCATTTCTTGCCACAGTAGGTTCTACTAGTCCTTATATCGGATTATTTGGTACGGTATGGGGAATTATGAATTCATTTATGTCACTGGGTAATGTTAAACAAGCAACCTTAGCTCAAGTAGCACCGGGCATTGCTGAAGCATTAATTGCAACTGCTATTGGTTTGTTTGCTGCAATCCCGGCTGTTGTCGCTTATAACCGTTTTTCTACACGATTAGATAGATTAACTGGTCGCTACGAATTATTTGTTGAAGAATTCGTTGTGTTATTGCAAAGACAGGTTCATAGCACATGAGTAGAAAAAACGGACGCAGAAAACCTATGGCCGAAATCAATGTAGTCCCCTACATTGATGTTACCTTGGTATTGCTCATTATTTTTATGATAACCACGCCTATATTACAGACGGGAGTAGACGTTGATCTTCCACAAGCTGAATCCAAAACTGTAGAAGCAGAAGGCGGCGATGCTAATCCTCCTATCGTTATTTCAATTAAAGAACAAGGTCTGTATTACATCAAAATTGGCACTGAAGATGATGAGCCTATATTAGTTGATGCGATAAATGCAAGCGTGGTAGCGGTATTAGCAAATAAGCCTAAAACACAAATTCTAATCAATGCCGATAGAGGTGTTGATTACGGTACTGTTGTAACCATTATGGCCGAACTAAAAAATGCCGGTGTACCTACGGTAGGGTTAATGACTAAACCCAAAGAAAAATAAGTTAGATGGATATAAAAAAAAGACTCACCCGACCTTTTGCATTTGCGTTAGTAATACACCTTACGCTATTGGCGCTATTTGCATTAAGCGCTCTCTATAAGCCAGCGCCTATAGAGCAACCGCCAGTCACAGAGATCATTCATGCAACCATGATTGATTTAGCGACCCTACCGACTGAAGTCGAAAAGGACAACCCTGAGACGAATGCTAAACAAGAAAACACTGAGGCTGAAGCCAAAGCCTTGGCTAAAGCCGAGGCAGAAGCGGCTAAACAAGCAAAAGCTGAAGCCGCTTCTTTAGCTAAAGCCGAAGCAGAAGCTGCTAAACAAGCAAAAGCTGAAGCCGCTTCTTTAGCTAAAGCCGAAGCAGAGACTGCTAAACAAGAAAAAGCAGCAGAAGCCGCTCAAGCTAAAGCAGAGACTGCCAAACAAGAAAAAGCAGAGGCCGCTAAACAAGAAAAAGCAGCAGAAGCCGCTCAAGCTAAAGCAGAGATTGCCAAACAAGAAAAAGCAGCAGCCGCTCAGGCTAAAGCAGAGGCTGCCAAACAAGAAAAAGCCGCAGAAGCTCAGGCTAAAGCAGAGGCTGCCAAACAAGAAAAAGCCGCAGAAGCCGCTCAGGCTAAAGCAGAGGCAGCCAAACAAGAAAAAGCAGCCGAAGCCGCTCAGGCTAAAGCAGAGGCAGCCAAACAAGAAAAAGCAGCCGAAGCCGCTCAGGCTAAAGCAGAGGCTGCTA
>CAIVYW010000388.1 GCA_903910205.1 uncultured Methylococcaceae bacterium
CAAAAAACCCCCGACTTGATAAACAATGCACGCTGACTCTAACGTACGGAGATGGGGGAGTGTGCCCGGAATAAAATGGCTGGGCTTCATGGAGCTGGATTTTCATGATGCTCTGAATTGCTGCATCATTGGTAAAAGCTTGCAAACTCTTTTTTTCTAAAAGGCGGTTTGGCTTAAACATTAACATTAACATAGGCAATGGGTAAAGTCGCTATCAGCGCTTCACGCAGACGATATAAAATTATCAATTTCACTGCCAAAAAAGGTTTTCAGCCTCAAAAACTTGTTTTGTTCTTAGTTATGAGTAGATATACTCACTTATCAACGAATTTAGATTAGTATAAGTAACTCATGACATCATTATCTCAATTAAAAAATCAATTAAAAGAAGTTGAAGTTTCTGCAACAATACAAATTATTTCAGATATAGAATCACTTAAAAATAGCGCAGAAGACCAAATCAGAACGCACCAAAAAGACGTAGATTTTCAAACTAAAGAATATACTGTTGAACTAATTGTACAAAAATATTCTGAAGGCCTTGAAGATGATAAAAATGAGTTATTTATACCTGATTATCAAAGAGATTTTACATGGCCTGAAAAATTTAAATCAAAATTAATTGAATCTCTGCTAATCGGGCTTCCTATTCCTTATATTTTTATTGCAGATGTTGCTTCTGATGATCCTGAATATGATGGGCGCACTGAAATAGTAGATGGCTCACAACGTATTCGAACATTACATGCTTTTCTAACCAATAAATTAGAATTAACCGAGCTAAAGTTACTTACTGAGATTAATGGCTTTAAATTTGAAGACTTACCATTATCAAGACAGCGTAGGTTTAATCGTATTCCTATTCGAATCATTGAGCTTAGCCAGCAATGTAATGAAGATACGAGACGTGATCTTTTTGAGCGCATCAATACTGGAAGTGACACCCTCAAAGCTATGGAAATAAGAAAAGGCTCAGAGTTAGGCAATACACCTCTATATAAACAAGTAATTAAACCTTGCTCGCAACTTGAGTTATTCAAAGAACTAGCACCAATGTCACCCAACAAAGAAATAAGAGATGAACGCATGGAGTTTACCTTACGATTCTTCGCTTATCTTGAAAACTACCAACAATTCCAACATTCTGTTCGTGAGTTTTTAGATGAATACATGGGAAAATATTCTTCTAAAGATGATGAAAATACTCAATCTATGAATAATCAAGAAATTCAGAGAATGAACGAGGAATTTGCAAAAGTTCTTCAGTTTGTAAAAACTTATTATCCTCATGGCTTTAAAAAAACAGAAAATGCTAAAGAAACTTATCGAGTTCGATTTGAAGCTATTTCAGTAGGCACAGCTTTAGCTCTAAGAAAAAATCCTAATTTGACCCCTGCTAATATGGAATGGCTTGACAGTTTTGAATTTAAAAAATTTACTACTTCAGATGCTTCAAACAGCAGACCTAAAGTTATAACTCGAATTGAATATGTGCGAGATAAGCTTTTAGGTGCATAAATGGATTCAATAACGGACGATTTTGATACAAGAGTAAAAGAAATACATAATTATCTTAAATTACTTAAATTTATTGAAGATACTAGGTCTATATCCGATGATAAACACAATACTCATGAAATAGATATAACTTTAAAAAGCACGCTAAAGGGTATGGTGTTTCTATTACTATATAACTTAACTGAAGCGACAATGAGAGAGTCAATCGCTCACATCTATGACCAGATGGATCAAAGAGCTATTGATTTCAATCATTTAAAAAAATCCATAAGAAAAGAAATATTAAGAAAGGCCAAATCAGAAAAAATTGATCTAGAGAGTTTGCTAGAAAAAACAGCATCATCAATTTCACAAAAGTTAGCAATGGCCACTTTCAATAAAAAAGATCTATTTTCTGGAAATATAGACCATCAAGAGGTAAAAAAACAAGCAAAAATCTACGGATTTAATACCAACTCAGATTATAGTAAAACTAAACACGGTAAAAACTTAATGCTAATCAAGATAAAAAGAAATAACCTAGCACATGGAAATGACTCTTTCGCAGATATAGGAAAAAACTATACAACTTCTGATCTTAAAGATTTTTCTGAAGAGATTATTAGTTATTTAAATCAAATCACTTCACACATTTCCGAATATGTTAGTACCCAAAGTTACTTACATGATTAACAAATGTCCTTCCTATAATTTCACCCAATTTTACTGGAACTGCATTACCAATTAATCGGGCAACCTGAGATAGATTAAATCGATCGACTTCTGGATTAACAAACTCATAGCTAAGTGGAAATGACTGCAATAAAGCAGCTTCACGCAATGTAATTGCTCTATTTTGGACTGGATGTCCAAAACGCCCACTACCGTAGTTGTAACATTGAGTAGTTATAGTAGGTGCTGGACTATCCCAGGCCATTCGTCCATAAACTGCAACATATTTTTTTCCAGAACTTCTCTTATGACATGAAGCCATTAACTCCTCAGGCCAATCACGCCAACTACCATTTTGTTTTGAAGCTTTTATCCGTTTTAAATTAATGCTGGTTAAACCACTGGCTTTATGTAGGGGATCATTGATATCTGATTCACCAGCCTCAAGTGTAGGTAAATTTAACAACGCATCTTTCGTTGTAAGGTAGGCTTCTTTTTTATGCGTTGGCTCAATTAATTTAATCTTTCCAATTTTTGAAGCAAGTAGCACTAATCGTTTGCGATTCTGGGGGATTCCATAATCGGGACAAAACACAACTGAACTAGAAATATAATAATTTTGCTCTTTTAATAGGTTAATAAAATCAATATAGACTTGATGTCGAGTTAATTCAGGAACATTTTCCATTGAAACAAGATCAGGTTTAACTTCTGTAATTAATCTAGCAAAACTATACAGCAACTCCCATCGCTGATCTCTAACCTTACCTTGACGATAATTTGAAAACGGTTGACAAGGCGCGCAACCTGCTAACAATTTAATAGTATTCAAATTATAATTCTTACTAATTAGGTCTCCATCAATATCAAGAATATTCTTTGAGATGAACTTAGCGTCATTATTTTTTTCATATGGGTAACGACATGCATCATCAATATCATAACCACAAATCACATCAATACCAGCCATTTCAAAACCATGAGTTAGCCCGCCAGCCCCGCAAAATAAATCAACCGCTTCAATTTTCATTCAAAATAAACTTTATTTAAACTTATTAATTGTTATATTACTATTTCACTACAGCAGGAGGGAGATCCATTATTGCTTTTCCAGCACCTTCATAAAGTGGCAAATTAAAAATATCGCTACTTTCACTATGCGACGGTGATGGAAACTGAAAATAAGATATATTTTTGGCGGCTATAAAAAATAAACGCCTTCTCTTTTGTGGAGTGCCAAATTCTGCGGCCATAAGCTCACCGTGTTTAACCTGATAACCAATATCTTCGAATGATTTACAAATCTCTTGTACCATATTTATGGTTTTTACCTGTGCAAGGCCATAAACATTTTCCATAACAACGATTTCGGGATTCAAATTTTTTATGTGATGAATATAGTCTCTATAAAGTGTACCCAACGGATCTTTTGTAGCTTTTTGCTTACCTGCAACACTAAATGGTTGACATGGTGGACCGCCAATTATGACGTCTGGATTTTTACCTAATACCTCTTTCACTCTACTAGGGTTTAGCGTTCTAATATCAGCTTTATGAAAATTCCATTCTGGTCGATTCGTATTAATAGTTGCTTCTGTCCATTCCTCAATATCCGTTGCAAACTTAGTTTTAAATTGTATCAATTCATTACTAGCCTGCTCAAAGCCAAGATCTAAACCACCTGCTCCACAAAAATAAGATGCAATAAGTTTTTCGCCAACATTATTTTGTTTTATGAAGAAATTCGCTATTTCACCTGCTACGGCTTTCGCTAATTTAACAGGTACAGCATTCCCAATCTGTTTCTGGGTCTGTCCTAGGGTGCCTTTAAACTCATAATCTATTGGAAAATCCTGAAGACAAGCGGCTTCTCTAGGGGTTAAATAACGATCATAGTATGGATGAACAAATTTATTAAAAATATACGCAGTGACAGTTAAAGCAGGTTTGTCCATCTCTAAGCGTAATAGTCGCATATTGGGGCCACCTGTTTTTTTATCGCCCTTACGAATAAAGCTTTCATGTTGAAGATGGAGTGGTAAATCCCCCATTCGTCCACCCGATGGTAAATGTTTTATACGCTCAAGGACGATGCCATCATGCACTCTAGTTTGATGATTAGGTACTACTTTCATATCATCAATTCACGAAGTAATGGTTTTTCTAATGTGATAATGTAATCAAAAGCATAACGAAGATCTTCTTTAAAAATAACTTGTTGACTGCCAAAATCTTTTAAATCTTTTTCCAACCCCCAAAGCATGGGTATGAATGGCAAAACATAGTCTTCATAATGCCTATAAGCAGGAAGATTAGAAATAATAGCTGTCTTGCAATTTTCATCATGCTTATTAGTTATTCCAATTTTTAAGGTTTGGAATATACCCTTTTTAATATCATCAGTTCTATCCATACCTGCACTGGTTTTACTATCGCTAATAACTTGCTCCCTTGGCCAAGCATGATCACTTTTTGCTATTTTTGGTGGACTTCCACAAGCATTCGTTAAAGAATATATTCTATTATCCTTGTTTTTAGTAATGTAAGACTCTTTAGCAGATAACCAAGTTTGATAATGTTTTTCTATATCATCGGTATTTTCGTCATTAACCATATAATCTACAAATGGTTTAAATGGCCAATTTTCTGAGCCAGTTTTACCCAAAGGGATAACATTTTTATCATGAAGATAAAGTGCGGAATCGCACACCTTTAATTGAGACGATGTAATAGTAACTCTATGGTGATGTGTTGCGCTTTCGAATTGCTCAATTTTTATGAGTAATGGATAGGTTATAAGTGGAGCAGATTTAACTTCAGCAAAAATTCTCATACCGTTTTTATGAGTAATCAAAGCGTCCGCTGAATTCCCTCCCCCAATAGCAACAACACTTTCAAAATTGTCTGAAAAATATTCAATAAATTTTAAAATAATTTCGCTACTCAATTTACCCAGTGCACCAGATTGAGGCTTTACAGCTTTTTGATATTGCCATGAGCCATTTTCATAGCATGGTGCACACAAATTAATAAATCCAATATGTGCATTATAATCATCGAATATGCTATCACAATATTCAATTGATTTTTCCAGTCCAGCCCCCGAATCTATATATGCCATAGACATAATAACATCAAAAAGAAAAGCTCGAAAAGAAGGCTCACCTCTTTTTAGAGATTTAAATAATCTATCAATCTCACATGCCCATGGGTACTCGGAAAGTGGCAAATGACCAATAGTTTTTATACTTTTATTACTCAAGTTAACTCCTTATTTAATCGTACTTGCATTTTTTACTACAAAAGCCTAAATAGCCTAAATAATACTTATAATGCTCGATATAATTTTTTAATTGATCAACTACAGAGCACCTTTAGTACTCAGTGGATTCTTGACCACTTGTACAATAATATGCTGACGGCCTTCCAACCAACGCTGCATGGCTTGAGCTAACTCAGGCGTAGACCATGGTTTGCTAGGTATATCTAAGGTTACAATATGCGTACCCTGAGGAATAGCAGCAATCATACGCTCACCCTCCTCTTTAACAATTCGGGCAACATCGCTATTTTTTGTACGCTTACCTGGAGCAATTTCTTTAAGCACCAACTCGCATTCACGCGGTAAACGCTTGGCATATTCATCATAGCCTTGCTGTACCCAGCTGGGCATACGGTTTCCTACTGAAATAAGATTTATTTGCATGGGTACGCAGGATACAGACAACCTAGAGTTGATGCAATAACGCGTATAAGACTAAGACAGTTGCGACATTGATTCTTAAATCAACTGACAGCACAAATATTACATTAAGCAACACTTGTAACTCACATTGAGCGGCTCATTTTAACTTAAGAACGTATCTACTTTAAATCCTAGGGTAACCACAAAAAACAACAGAAAAATATTGACATAACCCAATAAAAGACACATTCTTTGCACACTTTGAAAATTCAAAACTTACCGGCTGAAATAAACGCTATTTATCAAGACA
>CAIVYW010000389.1 GCA_903910205.1 uncultured Methylococcaceae bacterium
GCGTTACGGCCTATATCTTTGTCGTTTAGGAACTCACGACCCTTGATTGCTCAAACGCCGCTCCTTCGTACTACCAAGGCGTATGGACAACTCCTTGGGCGGGACTTTAACCCGCTAGCTAAATTGTTGTTACTGCGAACGCCTGACCCCTTTAAATTCAGGGCCTGGCTTAAAGCCGGTGATTAATCTGGATAACAGTCGAAGTTTGAATGACATTATGGATGTTAATGTATTGGTGTACGCGCATAGGGAAGATGCAGCGAATCATTCAGCTTATCGTCAATGGTTAGAGTCGGTTATTAATGGTCGAGGGTCTTTTGCTTATTCAGAGTTGGTTTTAAGTGGTTTTTTTTGTGGTATGATTTGACAGCGTTAAAACCGATTTTAGGAATAGAAGAATGAGTGTACAAGCAGATGAAATTTGGGCGATTCTGCATGGTTTAGCAAAATCACACGAAGAATTTAAATCGGAGCAAAAGGTATTGCAGCGTGAAATTAAAGAGGTGAATAAAAGTATTGGTCGCTTAACCAATCGTTTAGGTGAATTTGTCGAAGAAGCGGTACGCCCTTCAGCAGTAAAATTATTCAGAGAACGAGGCATTGATGTTCATGAGGTTCATCAAAATGTGACGTCAAAACGTGCAGGCGAGGCGTTAGAGATAGATTTGTTGGTTGTCAATGATGAAGATGTTGTGGTGATTGAGTGTAAAAGTAACTTAAGCGTTGATGATGTAAATGAACATGTTGAACGCTTAGAAAAAGTAAAGCGTTTGTTGCCAGCTCACAAAGACAAACGGATTTCAGGTGCAGTAGCAGGCATGGTCATTCCTGACAATGTAGCAACGTATGCGATTCGAAAAGGGTTGTATGTGATTGGACAAAATGACGAGCATTTAGAATTGCGAAATGAAATGAGCTTTGCGGCGAAAATTTGGTAAGAAAAATTGAAGAAATAAAGGGGTCGCATCCCTTTAATTTCACACATCACCCCTCGATTGTCTATTCTTCTCATGATGGCTGTTATGTTAAATTATGTAAAAATAATAAGGGTTAGAATCAATAGGGATTTTTGTTGTGTTATACTTCACATTTAGTGATTTTTTGATGAGTATTTTATGGCAGCAATTACGTTTGATACACATGAGTTTGTAAAGAAACTCAAGGGCGCGGGGTTTTCTGAATCACAAGCCGAAGCGGTTGCCGAAGCACAGAGGGATTCATTAGCGCAAGCGCTTGATAGCCATCTTGCAACTAAAACTGATATTTCAAGATTAGAACTAAAATTAATAGAGCACGAAGGCGAATTTAAACTAATTAAGTGGATGTTGGGAATAATACTCGGTGGTGTAATTGCGTTGGTTCTTAAAGCGTTTTTTCCAATTGTGTAAATAACCTTGGCTCTAAGAATAAAGAAGATAAAAGGGTCGGAGCCTGAGGTATCCCCACAAATTACTCCAATTCCAATGTCTTGAAATACCCGGCCAACATGACTTTGGCAATTTTCCAATAGTCATCGGGCAAAGTAAATGACAAGTAACGACAGGCGATACGCGCGAGAAAAATAACCGAATAAGGCGAGCTTTTTTGACTGGTATTTACCCTAATTTCCGACCATGATAGAAAAGTACTGCTGACTCTAGCCAAGGAGAGGCGAGCGTGTGTTCGAAATAAAAAGGGAAGAGATCGCTTTACTGAGTTTTTATAATGCTCTGAGTTGCTGTGGTTTGAGCGCTGGCTTTACCTTGAGATTTAAAGTTGATACCGTCGTTTCTTGGCATAGTCAGCAAAGTAATATGCGCATAGATAAGTCAATGGCCTTGATGTGCTTAGTTAATGCGCCTATGGAAATAAAATCAACGCCTGTTTCTGCTATGGCGCGAATATTAGTTAAATCAATATTGCCAGAAGCTTCAAGTTCTATAGTACCAGTATTTTGCGATATTGCTACCCTTAAGTCCTCTAAGCTAAAGTTGTCGAGCATAATGCGATCGGGTTTTGCGGCAAGCGCTTCAATAAATTCTGATAGGGATTCTACTTCTATTTCCACTGTTAATGAGGTGAGTTCACGTGCTCGCTGTATAGCTTTGCTAATAGAGCCCGCTGCCATAATATGATTTTCTTTGATTAATACACCATCATATAAGCCTATGCGATGGTTATAACAGCCGCCGCAAGCAACGGCGTACTTTTGGGCTATTCTTAATCCCGGTAATGTTTTTCGAGTATCTAAAACTTTACAATGCGTTCCAACTACGGCATCGGCATATAGTCTGGCCTGTGTTGCTGTTGCTGATAAAGTTTGTAATAAATTTAACGAGGTGCGCTCGCCCGTTAATAAAGGTCTTGCTGGGCCATTGAGCTTACATAGAGTGGCGCCTGCTTGTAGACCATCCCCTTCATTGGCATACCAAGTAATATTAACATTGCTGTCTAAATGCTCAAATACCGCATCAAACCAAGGCTTGCCACATAATATCATTGCTTCACGCGTGATGACCTTCGCAACAGCACTTGTCTCTGCAGGAATGATTGCTGCGGTAATATCACCAGCCCCTATATCTTCATCAAGGAAAGGTTTTATGTCAATTGCAGGTGGTAGTATTGTCATGGGTATATTTATGAAGTTAATGATTATTGTGCTGGAAAAATCAAAGAATTAAGAGCCTTAGTTTACTGTATTTTTAACATTGAGCGAGATACGAATTTTTTAGTGTAGCGCTTATGAAAACTAACAGCCTGTATTCATACTGCAAGTATGTCTAGATGTACGGTATAATTAAAAAAAACAATGTTATAGAAATCGTCATAATGGCTCAATTTTTTGAAATACATCCTGAAAACCCACAATTACGCTTAATTCATCAAGCGGTTGATATTATACGTAAAGGTGGTGTAATTGCTTATCCTACTGATTCATCTTATGCGTTGGCCTGCCAAGTCGGGGATAAACAGGCAATGGATAAGATTCGGCGCATCAGACAATTAGATGATAAGCATAATTTTACTTTGGTCTGTAAAGATTTAACTCAGGTATCAACCTTCACCAAAATTAGCAATGACGCTTATCGATTAATTAAGGCGTTAACACCAGGACCTTTTACCTTTATCTTAGATGCTACCCGCGAAGTACCGCGTAGATTACAACACCCTAAGAAAAAAACCATAGGCATACGTATACCCGATCATCCCGTTACGCAATTGCTGCTACAGGAACTGGGTGAGGCATT
Organism: uncultured Methylococcaceae bacterium; assembly: GCA_903910205.1. Taxonomy (GTDB): domain Bacteria; phylum Pseudomonadota; class Gammaproteobacteria; order Methylococcales; family Methylomonadaceae; genus Methylobacter_C. The sequence goes on from CAIVYW010000389.1 coordinate 3,228, forward strand.
GTTCAGCTCCACCTTGACCTTACCTGGTAGTAATGAATCTATAGATGATCCTTATGACATCAAAGATAAGCTAGAACATGAGCTGGATTTGATTATAGCTGCCGGTATTATCGAACATGAAGAGACTACTATGATTGAGTTTTCAAATGATGGCACAGAGATCGTCAGGCAAGGCAAAGGTCTTGCACTCATGTTGAATTAAGTGAGGAACGACAGATGATGGATGAATTGAGTGCTATTCAGCGCATAGTCGTGTGGATATTACCTGTTATTTTTGCAATTACTGTTCATGAAGTAGCCCATGGGTGGGTAGCAAAAAAGTATGGCGACAATACTGCGTCTAAGCTGGGTAGATTAACCTTGAATCCTATTAAACATGTGGATTTATTAGGTACGGTTATTGTGCCGGGTTTATTATTAATGACCGGCACTGGTTTTATTTTTGGTTGGGCCAAGCCTGTGCCAGTGGATGCTAGTAATTTTAAACGACCTTTGCAAGATATGGCTGTCGTTGCCTTAGCCGGACCCGTTTCAAATTTAATAATGGCTTTTATTTGGGCACTCATCATCCGATTAGGAATTTTTATTGGCACTAGTGCTGAAGCTATTTCATTGCCTTTGATTTATACCGGCGTTGCGGGAATCTCAATTAATTTGGTTTTGGCTATGATTAACTTATTGCCGATCCCCCCCTTAGATGGCAGTCGTATTTTGACGGGTATTTTACCGAATTACTGGGCCTGGCAATATAATCGCTTAGAACGCTATGGCTTTATACTTTTATTAGTGCTGCTTTATACTAAAATTTTAAATGTCATTTTAGAATATCCTTTATTTATTGCTCAGAAATTATTTTTTTCCATTGCAGGTATGTGACGTTTTAAAAGCTAATAGCCTAGCTGTAGATTCGCTTTTGAAAAATAAAGCTACATTTTTATAAGGCTAGGACATGACTGCATCAATAGAGACCGTGCCGGCGGCTTTCGCCATAGTTAATGGCGCACCTTTTGACAAGCTACCCGATGATCTTTATATACCGCCGGATGCTTTAGAGGTCTTTCTGGATTTATTTGAAGGTCCTCTGGATTTATTACTGTATTTGATTAGACGACAAAATCTAGATATTGTGAATATCCCGATTGCTCAGATTACCCAGCAGTACATTAGTTATATTAAATTGATGGGGGAACTAAATTTAGAGTTGGCTGCAGAATATCTAGTCATGGCGGCTTTATTGGCAGAGATAAAATCAAGAATGCTACTGCCTAGACAAGTTGAAGCCGATGATGAAGAGGATCCTAGGGCCACCTTGATTCGCCGCTTGCAGGAATATGAATGTATTAAGGCGGCGGCTGAAGAGATCGATTTATTAGCCAGAATTGAGCGTGACATATTCGCCATTGATGTCGATGTGTCTTTATTAGGTGTTGATCAACCGTTACCCGATGTTCAGTTAAACGACATGTTGCTGGCACTGAAGGACGTTTTTAAACGAGTTGCACAACTGAGTCATCATCAAATTACTAAAGAAGCCTTATCTGTCCGTGAACGAATGGCAACTATTTTGGAATACCTTGAAAGGAAAAACAGTCTTCTTTTCTCGCAATTATTTGTCCGAAAAGAGGGGCGACACGGCGTTGTTGTCTCATTTTTGGCTATCCTTGAACTTGGCAAAGAAGGACTTATCGAAATCATCCAATCTGAGCCCTATAGCGAAATTCGAATTAGAAAAGTCAATTGTCATACCGAAACCTAGCGCCTCTAAAGCTTGTGTGCGATCAGAAAATGCCACTATAAAAGTCACACCACTTAAGCTAAAGCCCTATGCTAAGGATATTCAGCATGTAGTCAAAAAAATCAGATCACGACGTAAGAAGTTAACAATGACACCTTTAAATAATGTATCTGAAGCCAATGTAAAAACTAAACGTATCGTTGAAGCTATTTTATTTGCTGCCAGACGGCCAATGACGGCTAAACAAGTGCAGCAAGTTTTTCCTGAACTGGAGCAGCCGGAACTTCCGGATATACTGTCAGCAATAGATTCTATTATTGAGGATTATCGATTTCGACCTATAGAATTAAAAGCGGTCGCTAGTGGCTATCGATTTCAGGTTAAACAGGAATTGTCTCGTTGGGTTTCTCGTTTATTTGAGGAAAAGCCACCCAAATATTCCAGAGCGTTGTTGGAAACCTTAGCTATTATCGCTTACAAACAACCGGTGACACGAGGTGAAATTGAAGATATACGCGGTGTCAGTGTTAGCTCAAGCATTATTCAAACGTTACTTGAACGAGAATGGGTGCGAGTCGTTGCACATAAAGAGGTGCCGGGGCGACCAGGATTATATGGCACAACCAAACAATTTTTAGATTATTTTAATATAGCATCAATAAATGAACTGCCGACTTTACAAGAGATACAAAATCTTGAGTGGCCGATAGATAAAATGCAACAACCTATGCAGGTAACGAGTGAAAAGCAAGAAACCAACTAATGATTCATCGAAACGGCCAAGCAGTTCGCCCACGAGAGCGAATAAATCACCTAAGCAACAGCGAAGAAATCAACAAAAACAGGCACCGAAAGCCACTGAAGCTAAGTCAATAGCGCCTTCGCCCGAACCTGTTAATGTCAACAAAGTTACGAGAAGAAATGATCGCGCTCAGCCCGAAGTCGGAGAGCGAATACAAAAAGTGCTGGCGCGTGGAGGCATGGGATCACGTAGAGAAATTGAGCGCTGGATAGCTGAAGGTCGACTCAAGCTTAATCATAATATCGTTAAATTGGGAGATCGGCTAAAAGAAGGTGATCATCTTCAATTAAATGAGCGGGTCGTTCATTGGGAAAAATTTGCCATACAACCGACGCGAGTGTTGCTTTACCATAAACCCACAGGTGAAATCGTTACTCGTCGTGATCCCGAAGGACGACCACTAGTCTTTACTCAATTACCTGAGTTGCTGACTGCCCGATGGATTTCCGTAGGTCGATTAGATATTAATACTTCTGGGCTTTTGTTAGTAACCAATAATGGTGAGTTAGCAAATCGCTTAATGCATCCTTCTACCGAAGTAGAGCGTGAATATGCGGTACGTATTTTAGGTGATGTTTCAGATGCAACGCTGGAAAAATTAAAACAGGGAGTCGCACTGGAAGATGGCATTGCTAAATTTGATGCGATTCGATTCTTTGGGGGCGAAGGTGCCAATAAATGGTATCACGTTATTGTTAATGAAGGTCGTAACCGGTTAGTAAGGCGGTTATGGGAATCTCAAGAAGTTGTTGTTAGTCGCTTGATGCGTGTGCGTTATGGGCCAATTGTCTTACCTGACGGATTAAGAACTCGTGATTTTTATGAATTGACCGATAAAGAATTAGATTTGTTATTTGAGTTTGCGGGTTTAGAAAGAGTAGAGCCTGATTCTCATAGCATCAAGCCTGAAATTAAACGTCAAGGTTCTAGGAAAAGATAAGCTTTTGTAGCTTTCACCTTAAAGTGAGGCAGTTTTAGGTTAAATCGTTAGTGGTGAGCTTGTCGATCCAAGAGCGGCTTAAGTTAATAGCCGCTTTTTTTAGGAAAAAAATCTTACCCCAAGACTAAAACAGCGCAACTTTTTTAGCCTTTCAAGGCTTAGAATGATAGGTCATCTGCATATTTTAATAGGATACAACAAACGATGAGTGGAGTGCTGGTTTGAAAAAAGAGGGAGCTAACGCTCGCAAAAAAACAGCGCGACCATGGATTAGCGTCCTTGATAAAATGGTCGCTCAAGATTTACTAAAGACTTTTTTGTCAGGCTTATCAGTGCTAGTCGTGATTATCGTCAGTCGACAGTTTGTTCGTATTCTTGATCAAGCGATTAGCGGTCAGGTTTCCAATGAAACCTTGTTAAGTATTTTAGGGCTAAAAACAATCGTGGCTATCGCGGAATTTTTACCTGTCGCTTTATTTTTAGCGGTCTTGATGGTGTTGGGAAGAATGTACCGAGACCATGAGATGGCAGCTGTTTCTTCAGCTGGCGGTGGTTCTGGTGTTATTTATAGAGCAGTATTTTTATTGGTTTTTCCCATTAGCCTGTTAGCTGCAAGTATGTCATTAGTTGCCGCACCATGGGCTGAGGCTAGAATACTTAAATTGGTCATACATGATGAAGAAACGTCTGAAACCAGAGGCATCGCTGCGGGTAAATTTAGCGAATACAGTCAGGGCGATTTAGTTTTCTACGTGGAAACCATCAGTGCCGATAAAAAAATGCATAAAGTTTTTGTACAAAGTTTAGAACACGATAATACCAATGTCAGTGTCATTACTGCCGAAGCCGCTAGAATGGAAGACTCAGCGGATGGTCGCTATATAGTTTTTGAGCAAGGTGAACGCACAAAGGGTCAGCCCGGCAATTCAGATTATGTTATCGAACAATTTGTTGAATATGCCGTCAGATTAGATACTAAAACATCTGCTCCTAGGCCCGTTAATATGCCGACTGTTCCCACTTATTTATTATGGCAGCATAAGACTAAAGCTTATATTGCTGAATTTCAGCGTCGCCTTTCTATACCCTTTGGCGCTTTATTATTAAGTTTTATTGCCGTGCCTTTGGCACAAATTTCGCCTAGAGGCGGTGTTTATGGAAATATGGTGGTGGGTTTTTTAATTTATTTTAGTTATGGAAATCTTACTCGTATCAGTCAAGGCTGGGTGACTAATGGTACTATTCCGATTTGGTTTGGTGGTATTGGCGTTGACTTACTGTTGTTTTTGATCGGTAGTCTTTTATTGGCCCGATTATATAGTTGGCAATGGTTAGTTTTGAGACTAAAAGGGCAGGTAGCTTAAGTGAATGTATTAACCAGCTATATTGTCAGAGAAGTACTTAAGGGCGCTTTTGTTGCAATCATCTTATTATTAACGTTATTTAATTTATTTACCTTTAGTGATGAATTAGGCGATTTGAGTGAAACTTATGGCCTAAAAGAAATTTTTTATTATATTGCTTTAACAACACCTGGCATTTTTTGTGAATTAGTGCCGGCCTCAGCCCTGTTGGGCAGCCTATTTATACTAGGCGCAATGGGCAATAATCGTGAGCTTATTGCCATGAGAGCTGCAGGGCTTTCTATCTTCGGTATTATCAAAGCAGTTATGTTAGCGGGTGCCGTGTTGGTGATGTCATCAATATTGATAGGTGAATTTGTTGCCCCCATCACTGAACGTATTGCCAAAAATTTAAGACTTACGGCTCAGAATGGTCCGGTACAAGTTAATTCTGATTATGGTATTTGGTTGCGTGAAGACAAAAAATTTATCAATGTACGTCAGATTATCGATGATCACCACTTAGCCGACATTAGTATCTATGAGTTAAATGATCAGCGTCATTTACAACAGACTTTGCATGCAGAATCTGCTGTGTTTTTAGGACATCAGCAATGGGATCTTAAAAATATTAAGACATCAGTCATTTCAACTCAACAAATCCAAGTGAGTCAGCAAGAGCATTTGCTTTGGTTGACTTCAATCGCCCCCAATTTATTGAAGAGTGTCGTTATTAATCCAAATAATTTAACCTTCGTTGATTTGAGTCGTTATATTGGTTTTTTAAAGAAAAATCATCAAGAGTCACATGCTTTTGAATTAGCTTTTTGGGAGCGAATTGTTAACCCTTTAGATACTTTTATTATGCTGTTATTATCAGCACCCTTTATTATTAGTGTTAAACGAGGAGTCAGTGTAGGTGAGCGTATGATGATTGGTATAGCCATCGGTATGGGCTTTAATGTTGTTGATAAAGTGGTAGGGCATCTAGGTCTAATTTATAACCTCAATCCGCCTTTAATTGCTTTTATTCCCTGTTTAACCATGTTGATGCTCGCGCTTTATTCGGTCAATCGAATGCGAGATTAATAGTTACCGTGCTTGTAGCCAACCATTCAAATTGAAGAACGGCGCTAAGGCCAGTGCGTAATTTGTGAGATATTACAGATTAATTATCAGATAAGATTTATGAAAAAAGGTGTCGTATATTATGAGTAAAATCGTCGTCATTGACTTTGAAACGACAGGATTATCACCCGATCTAGGTGATAGAGCCACTGAGGTTGCCGCTGTTATCATTGATGGTAATCAGATCGTCGATAAATACCAGAGTCTTATGAATGCAGGAGTAGCGATTCCCAGCTTCATCCAACAGTTAACGGGCATATCAAATGCTATGATTCGTAAAGCACCTCCTTGTCAACAAGTCATGCAGGAATTGGCTGATTTTATCGGTGACACCCCTCTTCTGGCACACAACGCTGCTTTCGATACTAAGTTTCTTGACGCAGAATGGTATCGTATTCACTATAAACGTCGACAAGCCTTTGCTTGTTCTATGTTGTTATCTCGGCGTCTGTATCCGAATTTTCCAGACCACAAATTAGGGACTCTGGTGCATCATCTAAAATTACCGACTACTGGTGAATATCATCGTGCCTTAGCGGATGCTGAAATGACAGCAAGTCTACTCATTAAAATTAAATATGATCTTCAGCAAAAGTATAAGCTATCATCTGTACCTCATGAGCTGTTATGCCGACTACAAGAAGTACCAAAATCCGGAATAGATAACGCGATTAAAAAGGCGAAACTAAAGCTGGGCTTATGATTTTACTAGCCGTAATGTAACAATTTTAATTCCGCTTATCTGGCGAGTAGTTAGAAAAACATCTCTAGTAACAGCCTAAATTCGTTAAGTAAATGACTCTTTTCAAGAGTTTCTATCTAAAATGCTTAAGCAATGCCTGCGGTTAGTTTTTAACATAGCGTTTAGCAAAAACCAATACCTAGCTTAGAGCCGACATTTCGCACCCCATAAAAATTTTTAGTATTTTTTACTTATTGATAATAAAAGACTTTTTACAATCCGTTTTTCTGAGTGGACTGCATTGGAACTAACAGCTCATGTTTTATCATCCATTCTTAGTCAATATTAAGCTGAAAGATAAAAACATCGCAGTAA
>CAIVYW010000390.1 GCA_903910205.1 uncultured Methylococcaceae bacterium
GGAATTCGTGCGCTTTGGCGCGATAGAGTGTGATTTTACTGGACATCGTACGCTTTGGCGCGAAAGCGTGTGCTTTTACTGGATATCGTGCGCTTTGGCGCGAAAGCGTGTGCTTTTACTGGGTATCGTGCGCTTTGGCGTGAAAGCGTGTGCTTTTACTGGACATCGTGCGCTTTGGCGCGAAAGCGTGTGCTTTTACTGGGTATCGTGCGCTTTGGCGCGAAAGCGTGTGCTTTTACTGGACATCGTGCGCTTTGGCGCGAAAGCGTGTGCTTTTACTGAATACCTTCTGCTTTTCCAGTAGACTCTATTGTCGCTTCAGTTTCTTGTTTAATAACAATCAGTGCGACTAAACACACGGTATAAGCTGACTATGTTTCGGTAAAGCAGATAAAAAGCTTTTAAATCGTGTCTTTTGTCTAGGTTGTAAATTATGCTGATCAAGAGTATTGCATAGGCAAAAATTTAAAGCAACTAATTAATTCGCTAGAGTTTGAATTATTCTCCAGATGGCTAAGAGGCTTCAGTAATATAGTGTCTATAATGAAAGTGCAGCATCAATCAGGCTGACTTAGGAATGAGCACGAAATAATGTAGTCAAGTAGCATCCAACTCCCCCCCTTTGTAGCATAGGTATCTACACAAGTAAATGTGGCGTCATTTAGGAAGGGAAAGGACTGGAGTTGGGTTATATTTCATCGTTCTGCGACCGTAGGGGCGTATTGCATACGCCCACTTATCGAAAATTCAATGTTATAGGGCGTATTTTATAAGAGTATATGCAATACGCCCCTACCGGCCATCACCACAATGTTGTCGTTCCTGTTTAGGAATAATAAATAAAACTTGTGTAGATACCTATGCCTTTGTAGAGGGGGCTGGCTGGGGGGATTTTTAAAATCATAGTTGCCAAAGTGTGTCGTGCTCGTTCCTTAACTAGACTATGGTTAAATAGGGTAAATATTACTAATTCATAATCATATTATGTGTTAATGTTTTATAAGTAAAGGTATTATGTCTGCTGAGGTTTTTTTAATAGGGTATTGATACATCACTCATGTCAATGAGTGATGGTATAAAAATATAATATGACTTTTCTATTTAGGAAAACTATTGAATGGAACAACTAACCGATTTAAAAGCTATCTTGCATTCCAAACGCGCCAATATCTATTATTTAGAGAAATGTCGGGTGATGCAAAAAGATGGCCGAGTACTGTATTTGACAGAGGCTAAAGATCAAAACTATTACTGGAATATCCCCATTGCCAATACCACGGTAATCTTATTAGGAACCGGCACCTCAATAACCCAAGCGGCCATGCGTATGCTAGCCAGTGCCGGTGTCTTAGTTGGTTTTTGTGGCGGTGGAAGTACTCCCTTGTTTTCTGGCAGTGAAATTGAATGGCTAACCCCGCAAAATGAATATCGACCGACTGAATATGTACAAGGCTGGCTTAAGTTCTGGTTTGATGACAACAAACGACTCAGCGTAGCTAAAGCCTTTCAAGAGGCAAGGGTGACTTACTTAAAAACTATTTGGGCAAAAGATCGCGATTTAAAAGCCGAAAACTTCTTGATTGATGATAGCTTAATCAGCACCGCCTTAAGCAGCTATAGCGAACAAGTTCAAAGTGCCAACAAAGTCGGAGATCTATTGCAACGCGAAGCCGTACTCACCAAACAACTGTATCGCTATGCCGCTAAAACCACCCAATTAGATGGTTTTGTCAGAGAGCGAGAAAACACCGACCTTGCCAATGGCTTTTTAAATCACGGTAATTATTTAGCCTATGGTTTAGCCGCCACTACTTTATGGGTTTTAGGTATACCTCACGGCTTTGCGGTCATGCACGGTAAAACCAGACGCGGAGCTTTAGTGTTTGATATTGCCGACCTGATCAAAGACGCCATCGTTTTACCTTGGGCTTTTATTAGCGCCAAAGAAAAAGTTACCGAACAAGAATTTCGCCAGCAAGTCTTACAAAAATTCACCGAACACAAAGCCTTAGACTTCATGTTTGACCAAGTTAAACAACAAGCCATGCGAGACGATTGGTTATGATGGTCACTTTTGTCAGCCAATGTGAGAAAAAAGCCCTCAATCGTACCCGCCGTGTACTCGATGCTTTCGCTAATCGCATCGGCGATAACACCTGGCAAACCATCATCACCGAAGACGGCTTAATCGCCGTTAAAACCTTGTTGCGCAAAACGGCGACTAAGAATACTGCTGTGTCTTGTCATTGGTTACGCTCCAGAAGTCGCAGTGATTTGGTTTGGGTGGTGGGGAATCGTAAGCGATTTAATGCGGAGGGGATAGTGCCGGTTAATAGTACTCGGAAAAATATGATGAATAGCCAATGGGAAAACGATTGGCAATATTTACCTTTAATAAAAAGCCTAAGCGCATTGGCAGCCCTATTTCATGATTGGGGCAAAGCTTCAGAATATTTTCAAGCGAAACTTAAAGAAAATAAAACAACAGGTGATCCATTGCGACATGAATGGATTTCAGTGCTGTTTTTCAACGCTTATATTAATGGCGAAAAAACGGACGAACACTGGCTAAATCGGCTGATAAAAGGCGAGTTTAACGTAACAGACTTAAAGCAAACAGTGCTTAAGAAAGCTAAAGCGCCGCTTTATGAGTTACCCAATGCTGCGAGCGTACTGGCTTGGTTAATTGTTTCACATCATCGCTTGCCGACACTTGAAAAAACAAAAGGTAATCCAGCAGAAAATTTTAGTAGTGTGTTTAGACGTATCCGTCAAAACTGGGGTTATGAAAATAACTTTGATGACATCATTTTTAAACAGAATTTGCCGCGTTGTTTTGATTATCAAAAAGGCTTGCCCAGCGACTCTGCAAGTTGGTTAAAAGAATGTAAAAAACAGGCGGCTCGCTTACATCAGCACTTGCCATTATTGGAACAAGCCATCAATGATGGAAGTTGGCGATTAATTCTTCTGCACAGCCGACTCACATTAATGTTGGGCGACCATTACTATTCATCGTTAAAAATAGACGATGTTAATCGCCTAAAAAATCGTGAATTAGCTCTTTATGCTAATACTGATAGCGACAGTAATAAAAAAAGAGTCTTCAAGCAAACCTTAGATGAACATTTACTGGGCGTTGCTAAGCACGCGCAACATGCTGCCCATTTTTTACCGATGCTGGAAGGAATAAATGAGGAATTGGATCGAGTTTATGACGTTAAATCATTAAAACAAAACAGCAAGCAAGGTTTTGAATGGCAAGATAAGGCCGTCAAAGAAATTAGCCAATGGCGTCAACAAAACACACTACTTGATAAAAATCAGTATGGGTTCTTTGCAGTTAACATGGCAAGCACCGGCAAAGGTAAGACGTTTGCCAATGCCAAAATTATGCGGGCTTTATCGCCCGATGCTGACAGCCTGCGTTACGTGTTGGCATTAGGCTTGAGGACTCTAACGTTGCAAACTGGCGACGAATACCGCGAACGGATTGGTTTAAAAAACAATGAGCTGGCAGTTTTGATCGGTTCACGTGCAGTAATGGAATTACACAACCAAAAAGAACAAGAAAAAAATGATGCTGAACTAGAAGCAACAGGTTCAGAATCTGAAGAAACCCTGCTTGATAATGAGCTATATTTTGAGTGCGACTTTCCCGATGATTGGTTAAAAACCGCCTTAAAAACCACCAAAGACCGCCAATTTTTATACGCACCTGTGTTGAGCTGCACCATAGATCATCTGATGACGGCAACTGAAACACAGCGTGGCGGACGTTATATCTTGCCGACCTTGCGTTTAATGTCGTCTGACTTAGTCATTGATGAAATTGATGATTTTAGCGGTGATGA